>JAOAGP010000098.1 GCA_026415695.1 Thermodesulfovibrionales bacterium
ACCCATTTAACTCGCTTAACGCAAGCATCTTAACAAGATTATATCAAAAAACTTGACATAAAGTTACTAAAGTTTTATAATAAGAAAAAAGTGAGGTGAAAGGTATGGCGACACAAATAAAGGACTACTACAAGATATTAGGTGTTGAAAAAAATGCCTCTGAAGATGAGATTAAAAAGGCATTTAGGAGATTGGCTCGTAAATACCATCCTGACCTAAATCCCGGTGATAAAACAGCTGAAGAGAAATTTAAGGAGATAAATGAGGCATATGCTGTTTTGAGCGATCCGAAAAAACGCGCAGAATACGATAGAGGGGAAACAATAGATTTCAGCGAGTTTTTTAAGGGTGGTAAGGGCTTCTCTTTTGATTTTGGCGATTTTGGAAACATCTTTGGAGACATCTTTGGAGGCGGCTTTTCAACTAACCAATATCAGATGCAAGGTGAAGACCTGCGAATGAGCATGGAATTAGACTTAGTGGACGCATTTAAAGGAGTGACCAAAGAGATAACAATTAACAGGGCAAAACAGTGTCAGACATGCGGAGGAAAGGGTGCTAAGAGTTATGAAACTTGTCAGATGTGTGGTGGCAAAGGGACTATATCGTCTGGAAAAGGCTTTTTTAGAAGTATGCAACCATGCAGTAATTGTGGTGGAAGCGGCAAGAGGATCAAAGAGAGTTGCAACACCTGCAGAGGTGATGGAAGGATATATCAGACAGAGACCGTCAAGGTAAAGATACCTCAAGGTGTCAAGGATGGGTCAACGGTTAGACTTCGTGGTTTAGGCAACGCTGGTATTGGTGGTGGTCAAAGTGGTGATTTACTCATAGATGTAACCGTAAGACCACATCCCTACCTTAAGAGGATTGATGATGATGTGTATGTGCAGGTGCCAGTAACATTTGGTGAAGCGGCATTGGGGACTAAGATTGAGGTGCCAACCATTGATGGTATGGCAATGATGAAGATACCAGCAGGCACCCAAGGAGGTCAAAAGTTTAAATTGGCTGGCAAAGGCTTTATTGACCCAAAGACAAAGAAAAGGGGAGACCAATATGTTGAGATAAAGATAGTAGTCCCTAAAGATATTCCAGAGAGTGCTCATAAGGCAATACAAGAAATAGAGTCGTTATATAGGGAAAATCCGAGGAAAGGATGGGTGAAGTAGTATGCGTGTTAGAGGAGACAAAAACAAGCCATTATATATGATAAGTGTTGTATCCAAGATGTTGGAAGTGCATCCTCAAACGATACGGATGTATGAAAGAGAGGGTTTTGTGTGTCCACACAGGATTAATAAGCAGAGGCTTTATTCAGACGAGGATATAGAGACACTCAATCTTGTGGTTCAACTCACAAAAGAATTGGGAGTAAATAAAGCAGGAGTGGATATCATCTTGAGGATGAGACAAAAACTCTTACTCTTGCAAAAGGAGATGATGGAGGTATTGAATTATTTAGATGAGGACATAAGGCATGAGTTTCAAAGAAGGTTGCAGGAGATAATAAAAAGTAACGAGGAGGTTTAGATATGAGACTTGACAAGTTAACTATAAAAAGTCAAGAGGCATTGGCTGAGGCACAAAGGATTGCACAGTCAAAAGGAAACCAACAGATAGAACCAGAACACCTTTTGGTAGCATTGCTTTCAGATACAGATGGTATAGCCCAGAGGATACTATTAAATGCAAATTGTAATGTCAAATCTATAATGGATGACTGTCTTAAGGCAATTGAAAAGTTTCCAAAGGTAAGTGGTGCTGTGCCATTAGGTCAGATATACATATCACCATCACTGAATCAGGTTTTTGAAAGGTCATTTAAACAGATGGAGCATTTAGGGGATGAGTATCTAAGTGTTGAACATCTACTCATTGGTATTACAGATACTGACTGCAAGGCAAAAGAGATATTAAAAAGACATGGTGCAGATACAAATAGGATATTAGAAAGTATGAAGGAGGTTAGAGGCACGCACAAGGTAACCGATCCAAACCCGGAAGATAAGTATCAAGCACTTGTAAGGTATGGTAAAGACCTTACTGACCTTGCAAGGAAGGGAAAACTTGACCCTGTTATTGGTAGAGATGAGGAGATTAGAAGGGTAATCCATGTCCTTTCAAGGAGGACTAAAAACAACCCTGTGCTCATAGGCGACCCCGGAGTTGGTAAAACCGCAATCGTGGAAGGGCTTGCACAGAGGATAGTTGCTGGAGATGTCCCTGAGAGTTTGAGAGACAAGCGTCTTGTAGCAATTGATATTGGAGGACTGATTGCAGGCTCAAAGTATAGGGGTGAATTTGAGGAGCGTCTGAAGGCGGTGCTAAAAGAGATAGAGCAATCTGAAGGACAGATAATCACCTTTATAGACGAGATGCACACCCTTGTAGGTGCAGGTTCTGCCGAAGGTGCTGTTGATGCAGCAAACATGCTAAAACCAGCACTTGCAAGGGGAGAGTTGAGATGTATCGGGGCTACCACCGTAGATGAATACCGAAAACACATTGAAAAAGACCCAGCACTTGAGAGGAGATTTCAGCCTATATTGGTAAAAGAACCATCAGTAGAAGACACCATATCTATTTTAAGGGGTCTTAAGGAAAGATACGAGGTTCATCATGGTGTTAAGATTAAGGATTCAGCCCTAATTGCAGCGGGGGTTTTATCACACAGGTATATCACAGATAGATATCTACCTGATAAGGCAATTGACCTAATAGATGAGGCATCTGCGAGATTGAGGATGGAGATTGACAGTATGCCTGTGGAATTAGACGAGATAGAAAGAAGGATTAGACAACTTGAGATAGAAAAACAAGCACTTCTCAAGGATAATACATCAGACACACAAGAAAAACTTGAAAAGATAAACAAGGAGATTGCCGAACTTGGTATCAAGAGGGATGAACTAAAAAGACAGTGGTCTTCTGAAAAGGAGATAATCCAAAAGATTAGACAGATAAAAGAGGAGATTGAGCAAACCAAGATTGCATCAGAGATGGCTGAAAGACAGGGGGATTTAACAAAGGCGGCAGAATTAAGATACGGCAAACTGACAGAACTTCAGAAGATGCTTGAGAGGGCAAATGATGAACTCATAAATACCCAAAAACAAAGAAAGATGCTCAAGGAAGAGGTTGATGAAGAAGACATTGCAGAGGTGGTCGCAAAATGGACAGGTGTGCCAGTAAGTAGGATGCTTGAAAGTGAGGTCAGTAAACTCATCAAGATGGAAGAGAGACTAAAACAAAGGGTGGTAGGGCAAGACGAGGCTATCATTGCGGTTTCAAATGCAGTAAGGAGGGCGAGGGCAGGGATACAAGACCCAAATAGACCAATAGGTTCATTCATCTTTTTAGGTCCTACAGGTGTGGGAAAAACTGAATTGGCAAAGGCACTTGCGGAATTTCTTTTTGATGATGAAAACGCAATGATTAGGATAGACATGTCTGAGTATCAAGAAAGACATACTGTGTCAAGATTGATTGGTGCACCACCGGGTTATGTTGGGTATGACGAGGGAGGTCAACTTACAGAGGCAGTAAGGAGAAGACCGTATTCGGTCATTCTTTTGGATGAGGTAGAAAAGGCACATCCCGAGGTCTTCAATGTGTTGTTACAACTACTTGATGATGGCAGACTCACAGACGGACATGGTCGGACGGTTGACTTTAAGAATACGGTTGTTATCATGACCTCAAATATTGGAAGTCATATTATCCAAGAATATCTTTCTGAAAACATCAAAACAGAAAACCTAAAGGAAAGGGTCATGGCAGAGTTAAAGAACTTTTTCAGACCAGAATTTTTAAACAGGGTTGATGAGATCATCGTATTTAACCCATTAAATGATGCGTTGTTAAAGGACATTGTAAGGATACAGATACAGAGGATGAAAAGGTATTTAGAGGGCAAAAAGATAAATATCAACCTTACAGACAACGCACTTGAGTTGATTGCGAAGGCTGGTTATGACCCTGTCTTTGGTGCAAGACCTCTAAAGAGGGCAATTCAGCGTGAGATACTCAACCCTCTTGCTATGCACATTCTTGATGGGAGTATTAAAGAGGGGGATGCGGTAGAGGTTGATGTTAAGGATGGTAGGATTGTATTTGAAACAGTTGCTGTAGGTGAGATAGTGTAAAGAAACTTTTATGCTCATGTAATTAATTGATAAATCTAATATATTTGAGGAGTTAAGAACCGTGTGTTTAATGCAGGGAACAAAGCAGGAGCCATGAATAACGATACAAATTCCGAGACTATGTGAAAATCCGTTATGTTGATGTAGTAATTTAAAATTAGAAAAACATGACACAAGAAGTAATTAGATGAGGTAGTTGTGTTTGCAACTACCTCATCTTTTCCGACTTTGTCGGTTTTTAGACATAACCAATTGATATATTTATATTCCTATCTTTTATTAGGCACTACTATAAAATCTGCAAGGTTCTTTAAGTGTTCTAATTCACTGTCTGTTAATGCCGTCCCTACATGACGGACTATACGCTGTTTTACCTTATTACCAGTCCTTATGTTTTCAACAATCTGGACTGCCTTCTTTGGTGAATTTGGTGAAGTTTTTATTCTGACAAACATGATAAATAGAATATACCAGAAACAAAGCAAAAAGTCAAGCACAAAAAACACATTAGGCACTACATAAAGGATTTTCACCTGAAGAAGACATAAATAATTGAAATTACTTAAGACTGAAGTTGTAGTTATGAAAAAACTGACAAAGTCGGGAGTTGACTTTCCAACTTCCCCGCTTCCCCGCTTCCTTCCCCGTTACCCTTGAACCCTTGACACCTCGAACCCTTGAACCCTAAAAACTCTGTGTCTCTGCATCTCTGTGGTAAAAAAAGTTTTGTAATAACCACAGAGACATGGAGGCACAGAGGTTAAAACAGGGGTCAAGGGGGATTGGGGAGGGAAGGCAAATCATAGTTTGTCATTTAGTTTTTGTAATTTGCTGGTAGCATTAGAAATATGATTGCTTTAATGCGTTAGAAATTTTTTTTATTAGCATTACTCTAAAGGTCTAATTATCCGTTACAGTCTTTTTAAGGTGTTTATCTCGAGATTTTTCATTGTTGTGTTTATTAATTCATCATACTAACTAAATTGATTAATAACCATAAAACCATCTCAATGGACAAAACCAACCTTTTATGATAGATTATCACATATTTTAGTATATCCACAGCACTTTGCGAATAAAAAAGGAGAGGTAAAAACATGAAAACACAGTTTTGCATTTCTGCGTTAGTATTGTTTTTCTTAATACCAACGGTTGCCTTTGCTGGGCAAAATGAGGCGTATGAGGCTGCAAAGGAATCGTTTGAAAAGTTAAATACTACTTATTCTATGGTTAAGAATACTGTTGATGAAACATACGAAGTCTTTGCGAGGTTTAATAATGGTGTTAGAACATGGAGAAATGCGGTTACAAGGGAGACTCAAAACATGGGCATAGAAGAGATTGATAAACTTGCTGATGATAAGATTGAGGCAGTTATTGATAAGTTATTTGATAAGGCTAAAGAGGCAATCGGTATTCCAGATGGAATAGAGTTGGAGATTCCAGAGTCAATGAAGGAAAAGGCAATAGAAAAATTAAGAAACAAGTTGAAGGGATATATCCCACCTAAAGTAGTAAATAGATTAGGTTATATGTATACATTAAGTGCCCTTGACAGAAAACTAAGAGACAACAACATCTATAGCAATCTTGAATATCTAAAGAGTAGTTTTGACAAAGGGGCAAAATTACTTGGAAACTTCAAAAATGCGATAAAGTTTATAGATACCTTTTCACCAAGAAGCACGATTGACAGCCCCGTTGGAAGGCTAAAGAATGTGAAGGATTTTCTTGGGATGATAGGAGACATCGCAAAACCAATACCGTTGATGGGGACGATTATAAACAACTATGCTAAGGCTACTGATGCCTTCATGACCGCTCTCAATGACCTTGATAATAAGTTAAAAGAGGCTCGTCAAGGGTCACTTTGTGGCCAAGGAGGTGTTGATAGAGACATCCAAGACTTTTTTGAAAGGACATATCCGACTCAAGACTGCCTTACTTACTTTGCATTGCCTTCAAGTGAATATCCTCAACTTAATCCAATAAGGGCATGGAGAGGCAATTATATATTTGTCTGGTTTGAAGGCAATGGAACAATGGTTAGAGAAAGTGACTTTGAGATTTTATATAGGGCGTTTTCATCTCTTACAAATAACTATACATATAGACAATTGGTCAATCATGGACTTTTTTATAATCTCATAAAGTCATCGCATTATACAAATGTTAGAGGTCTTGCAAGCAGGGCAAAGGAGATTCATAAAAGGTTTATGAGTTATGAGTTTTCTGATGTCTTAAAGATGGAAGGATTTTATAAGGATGACTACATAGACTATTTTGTGGCTCCAAGCGGGAATGCCTACAGGTTGTTGTTGGATGCAGACGAATTTGTTGGTCTTTATTTCTTTAGTAAGACCTTTAAGGATGATGTTGAGTCATTGTACAACAAATACAAAAATGCCTTTGTAATCAATGGCACTATCAAGCCAGAGACCCCAAATATGAGCATTGCTAATATATCTGTATTTGTTGATAATCAACCCCCTAAAGAACTTAAATGTGCGGAGTTTTGCACCTTAAGACATGTGGTTTACAATGGTAGATACAATATCAGGGTAGTGGCTGAAGGGTTTAAGGATGTGAATAAGACCTTTCAAAACGATCGTTATCCCCTTGTTATGCTTTCTATGTCAAGTCTTAAGATTGAGGCAGATAAAAAAAATGTTACAGTTGGTCAAAAGGTTATACTTACAGCCATCCTTGAAGGTAGAGTAGCACAGACTGGGAGATTCTACTGGTCAATAAATGGAAAACCTTATGGAAGTAACACTAACAGGATAGAATTTGTGCCTACTCAATCTGGTATCTATAAAGCCAATTTAACTCTTGCAGATGATAGGGGTAGGATTATTCTTCAGGCAGATTATTCTATTAATGTGATTGAGCAATTAACTTTATATATCCAAGGTCCGTCTGAGGTTCAACGGGATGTTGAGACGACATTTTATGCCCAAGTAAAAGGTGGACTGTTTAGTCAAGATAAGGGGATATATACATACTCATGGCAATTGAACGGACAGCAATACGGCGGGAATGATAACTTCATCAAGGTCAGATTTAACAAGGAAGGTAGTCAATCTATCAAGACAACCCTATGGCAATGGATAAAAGAGCAAAACAAATGGCAGAAGGTAACAGAGGCATCTCACTATTTAGTAGTAAAATCTGCACAGCAGGTCTTCATCAATGTTACTATCACAGGACCAACAAACGGATACATAGGTAATGACTTTGTATTTTATGCAAACATAGAAAATCCTCAAAGATTAAGAGAGATTGTCAATGTTTCTAATCCACAGACGGCATTTAGATGGCGGATTAACAATAGTCCTTATGGTGGGACAGATGGTTCACAGAGGATACGATTTGAAAATTCAGGTAAACACACAATATCTGTGATAGCATGGGTGTGGAATCCTTCAAGTAAAAATTGGATAAAGATCGGAGAGGCAAATCACATCTTTGAGGCGTTTAGTAGGCAATATACTGATAGAAGATATACACTTAAGCCCATCCCCACCCCAACACCAACACCAACTCAAACCCCTACTCCAAAATCCACTCCCACTCCTACTCCTACGCCGAAGGTAAGACAATTTAGTGAATTAAGTCCTCAAGAGCAAAAAGAGGTTCTCAATTGTCTTTGTAGGTGTAATAGCACTGCAACATCATCAGTTTCGGTTTATTATGATACTAAACCAGACAACCACTCACCCAGTTGTAGTGATTTAAAAAACGGTCCGTGTGTTAATAAGGGATTTGGATGTTGGCGTCATGTCCCACAAAACACTGGACAATGTGCAGAGCGATGTTATAAGTCTCACAATGTCCATTCTGTGCCGAGTAGTTATATGAATGCAAGGTAGTCTTTTTATAGTTGTACTAACAGTTTTAGTTGCTTACTATAATTCGTTTTATGGAGTGTTTCAATTTGATGATTTTAATGTAATCGTTGACAATCAGAGGGTTCACTCATGGGAGGGATTCATTGGTGAACTGCCTCTTACGATTAGACCCCTGCTTAAGTTTACATATACGATAAACTGGATATCAGGCATGGGGATATTTGGTTATCACCTTTTTAACCTCTCTATACACATAATCAACACAATCCTCATATTTCATCTGATTAGGTCTATATCAATAAAGGATTTTGAAGAAAAACAAGCAGTCTCTATTGCGTTGCTTTCAACAATACTATTTGCACTACATCCCATTCAGACAGAGGCAGTAACATACATCTCTGGCAGGTCATCATCCATGATGACCATGTTTGTATTAATAAGCGTTTTATCCTATATCAAAGGTAATGAGATTGTTAGCAGACCCTTGCTTTATGTCGTATCACCACTTTCTTATTTATGTGCTGTAGCTACTAAAGAGGTTGCAATATTTACCCCGTTAGTTTTACTCCTTTATAGTTGTCTTTACCTTAAAATGCAAAAACTCATAAAAACACAGTGGGTTCATTGGCTGATATTCTTTTTAATTATTCCTATTATGCTTTTTACAAAGAGATACTCAGAAATCGTGTTTAGCGGTCTTGATAAGATGGATTTTTTCAAAAACTTGGATTTTACCTTAAGGGGAGTTTTTTATAACCTCTCAAAGGTCTTTTTCGTTACGGAGTTAAACATAGACCCATCTCCTTCTCTGTTATATGATGATAGCACAGTGTATTGGTTTGTCTTTGCAATCATAATAATCACAACGATCATCACCGTAAAAAAGCACAGATGGTTTTCTTTTTCTGTTGCGTGGTTTATGATATTTCTATTGCCATATTTTCTCATTCCGCGAGGTGATATCCTAAACGAAAGGAATCTATATGTTTGTATGCCTGCGTTGTTTCTTGGTTTGTCTGTGATTGTCCATCGTGTTTTATCAAATCTTTGGGTCAAAAGATTGATGTTTGCCTGTCTCTTAGTTGCTCTTTGTGTTTTGACTCATCATCGCAATACCGTTTATTACTCTGAGATTTCCCTTTGGCAAGACACGGTAAAAAAATCCCCTGATAATACAAGGGCACTTATAAATCTTGGCTATGCATACTCGCAAAAGGGGATGCACAAAGAGGCAGAGTATTGGTTAAAAAAGGCAACAGAGACTAACAATCATGATGTTGCCTTTGAAAAGGCAAAGTCCTTGATGAATTGAATCACACCTTTTATGTCATCTTTGTTTGGAAGGGTCTGATGTATTGCATCAATGTATTGTCTCTGTAAGAGCAGATTGAATGTCTCTTTTAGATTAAGGTCAAAAACCCATGATAGTTGCAATAGTTTAAAGTCATTAAGTGTCTTTACATCTGATAGTTTGAGTAGGTTTTTTTGGTATATGCCTTTTATGAAGTCTTCAGAATATGTTGGGGTATCTGGGAAACCTAAACCAACTGCTGATGGCTTATCTGAATCACTACTTTGATAATAATCAATAAAGACCTTCCAGATGTCCAATTTGTCAGCATCCCTTACAGCCTTAAGACATAACAGGGTATCAGGATCTGTAATATTAGTTGGGATGTGATAAGCATTATGAAATCTGACCGAATTTAGTATTATTTCCTTTTGTTTAACATCAAGATCATCAAGGAAACACCCTCTTTGTAAAACGGTGTATGAAAGCAAACCATGATTTGCAGATTCACTATCTTTAAATGTTCTATACTGGTTGTATTGAGGAAATCTGCCTAAATCGTGATACAAACAACTAATCCATGCTATGTCTTTCAATTCGGTTGTGACGGTATCATTAAGTATCTCATCTACATTGTCACAGACCCTGATTGTATGTTCTTCCTTTAACTTGTAGTTTTTGTAATGTTCATCGTCCTCCTCGTAATAAAACGCTGAACAAAATCCCATAAACAAAGCCCTGTGGTAATCTCGCATTTGCATATTTTCACCTGTGATTATTGTTAGATTTAGGATATAATAATGTTAATCTATTATTTTTTCAAACATGCGGAGGGGATATGTCTTATAAATTAATCTTAAGTGCAATCATCATTGTGTTATTACCAATGCAGGCTTTTTGTGAGCAGGTAATGAGGCATTTTGATAAGGGCAATGAATACTTCAACAAGGGTGATTACGATAAGGCAATTGTGGAATATACCAAGGTGATAAATCAAAAACCTGACTTTATTGATGCCTTCTACAACAGAGGATTAGCCTATTACAAAAGGGGAAAATACCTTGATGCAATCAGTGATTTTACGAAAGTAATCAATACCGACATCAAAGACGCCGAGTTATACTTCCACAGGGGACTTGCATATTTACAAAACAAGGATTACGACAAGGCGATAAATGACTACAATGAAACGATAGCCTTAAATCCAAACTTCGCAGACGCCTATGTAAATAGAGGGATTGCCTATGCAAGAAAAGAGATGCTTGACAGGGCAATTGAGGACTACAATAAGGCTATATCTCTTAGACCAAATGACATCCATTCATACTACTCAAGAGGTGTAGCCTTTTTCAAAAAGGCATTAGAGGATTTCAAAAGGGCTTGTGATAATGGTATTGCTCAGGCGTGTAGTGATTTTAAAAAATACTCTGAAAAATGATGCATGGGAGGACAATTCTATGCCATATGTAAATATAAAGGTAACCAAAGAGGGCTTGACCAAAGAAAAGAAATCAGCCTTGATAAAAGGTGTAACTGAACTGCTTCAAAACCAATTGGGGAAGAATCCTCAAACTACTGTTGTAATCATTGATGAGGTTGACACTGACAACTGGGGCATAGGTGGTGAGACCGTCACTGAGAGGAGAAAAAGGGGTTCATGAATAGTTCAATGAAGGATTTTTTATACGCAAGTTCTGTGGGCATACATTTTGTGCTGTGCACCATCGTTGGTTTGGGTATGGGTTATTTTCTTGACAAGACATTTGGCACATTCCCATATCTATCGGTTATCTTCTTTTTCATGGGTATAGCAGCTGGCATTAGAGAACTGCTTAGAATAGCAAAGAAGGAGCGTCAAAAGGATAGAGATGAAGGACAATTGGGACAAAAGCCTAAAAAAGATTAGTTTGTATGCGACATATATCATTGCACCTCTTTGTATTGTTGCACTTTTATTGTATGGTTGGAAGGCGTCATTAAGCCTTGTGCTTGGTGGTTTTTTTGCGATTGTTAATTTTAGGGGTGTTATTTGGGGTGTTCAAAACATTGTAGAACTTGACAAGGGAAAATCAAAGATGATGTTTATGACATTCTTTAGATTGATGGTCTTGTTTTCAATACTTCTGATACTGCTAATCTTTGATGTTATTCATATCCCAGCGATTGCATTAGGGCTTACAATAGTGTTTATCCTCATCTTATTGGAAGGGCTTACAAGGGCAAGGCAGATTAAGGATGAGGAATAGTCTATTTTTTAGATATCTTGCTTCTTAACCACGCACCAATTACAAACCCTATTGCAATAGCAAAGATGCTAATAAGTGCAATATTAAGAAACTCCATCTCTAACCTCCCATGGTTTTATTTTAGTTTAACAAATCAGCATCATAGTTGGCAGAGATTTTTTACTTGACCAATGGATGATTACTTAAGATAGACTAATAAAATATGGTGGATGAGATATTTAGGTTTTTTAATGAGAGCATAGAGATAAAAAGGGCATTTGTTGAGCAAAATGCGACCCTTATAGAAGACATCTCAAAGATGATTGCCAATGCCTTCAACGATGGCAAGAAACTCTTGATTTTTGGTAATGGTGGCAGCGCATGTGATGCATCACATATTGCAGGGGAGTTTGTAAATAGGTTTAAAAAGGACAGACCCGGACTACCTGCCATTTGTTTGAACACAGATATGGCTGTGATTACCTCAATTGCGAATGATTACGATTATAGTGAGATATTCGCAAGGCAATTAAAAACCCTTGGTGAAAAGGGAGATATTGCGATTGCAATTAGCACAAGTGGAAATTCAAAAAACATACTAAAGGCAGTAACCGCTGCAAAAAAACGGGGGATTACCACCATAGCATTTACAGGCATGAAAGGTAATAAGTTTGCCAGTATGTGTGATTATGCATTCATAGTGCCATCTACCGATACTCCAAGGATACAAGAAACCCACATTACCCTTGCCCATGTCTTATGTCAATTAGTTGAAGACACCCTCTTTGGACATCAGATAAGAAAATAGCACTTTAGACCTTATGACCAAAGCCTGCTGTGTTTTTACAATCACATCCAAAAGATTGTAAAATACTATTCATGAGAGTTGAGGACAAAAAAAGGGATACCCTTTCACCAAAGACAAACTCTGAAGAGATTCCATATGAGATTAGCCTCAGACCTAAATACCTTGATGACTTCATTGGTCAGGACAAGATAAAGGAAAACCTCAAGGTTTACATATCTGCAGCAAAGATGAGGGGCGAATCACTTGATCACATACTTTTTTTCGGACCTCCAGGGTTAGGGAAGACTACCCTTTCAACAATCATAGCAAATGAACTTAAGGTAAATATCAAGACTACCACAGGACCCATACTTGAAAAGTCTGGGGATTTAGCGGCAATACTTACCAATCTGTCAGACAAAGATATACTCTTTATTGATGAGATTCACAGGCTTCCTCGCATGGTTGAGGAGATATTGTATCCTGCTATGGAGGATTTTAAACTGGATATAATAATCGGACAGGGTCCGAGTGCAAGGACTATGAAGATACCACTGCCAAGATTCACCCTAATCGGTGCGACAACTCGCACAGGATTACTCACATCACCATTGAGGGATAGGTTTGGGATGGTGATAAGACTTGAGTTTTACGGTCTTGAGGATTTAAGGAAGATAGTTCATAGGTCAGCAAGACTTTTATCTGTGGAGATATCAGATGAGGCAGCAACAGAGATTGCAAAGAGGGCACGAGGGACCCCTCGTATTGCCAATAGGGTTTTAAAGAGGGTTAGAGACTTTGCACAAGTAAAAAGTGATGGTAGGATTGACATGAGCATAACTCAAGAGGCATTAAATGCATTGGAGATAGATATACATGGGCTTGATGAGATTGATAGACGCCTGCTTCTTACCATTATAGATAGATTTAATGGTGGACCTGCAGGCATTGATGCAATTGCTGCTGCATTAAGAGAAGACAAGGAAACGATTGAGGATGTTTACGAACCTTACCTACTACAGGAAGGATTTTTAGAAAGGACATCAAGGGGAAGGGTTGCAACGAGGATTGCTTATCAGCATCTTGGAAGGACAATCCCGCAAGGGTTGTTTTGAGGATGAGATTACTGATGCATATATGTTGTGCAAACTGTGCAATATATCCAATTATTTATCTCAAGGAAAAACACATTGAGTTATCGGGTCTATGGTTTAATCCAAACATACATCCCTTTAAGGAATATGAGGCAAGGATGTTGTCTGTAAGAGAGTTAGCATCAAAGACAAGTATTGATGTTAATTTTATTGATACATACGGTCTTGTTGATTTTTTAAGAAATACCGTTTACAAAGAGGATAAGAGGTGTGAGTATTGTTACAAGATAAGGTTTGAGATGACTGCGAAGATGGCAAAAGAAGAAGGTTTTGACGGTTTTACAACCTCATTATTGATAAGCCCTTTTCAAGATAGGGGTTTGATGCTAAAGATTGCTGAATCTATAGCAGAAGATTATGGGATTATCTTCTATGATGAGGACTTAAGACCCCTTTTTAAAATGGGCAGGAAAATTGCTAAAGAGATGGGGTTTTATCAACAGAAATACTGCGGATGTATATATTCTGAGATGCAGAGGTATAGGCATGCTTGAAAACATTGCCAAGACACTGATAATTTTGGGAATTGCTGTATTTGGTATAGGGCTGATACTCTTGTTTGCTGGAAAGATACCGTGGTTGGGCAAACTGCCAGGTGATATACTCATCAAACGGGAAAATTTTACCTTCTACTTTCCACTTGCAACAAGTATCCTTATCAGTGTTGTGTTGACATTTATCTTTTGGTTGTTTAGCAAGAGGTAAGGGATGAGTAAATGGATTGTGTGTCTGACAAATGTGTTGCTTATAGTATTTTTCTTTTGCCTTAATGATGTAGTCTTTGCTGAAACGAAGGTGAGGGTGTTGATTGCAGACGGTAAGAAGTTTAAGATACCAGCAAAGGATGAAAAGGTTGAAAGGCTTGGAAACGCCAAAGGGGATGCGTATTTAGATGGTATGAGGTATAAGGGCAATATTGAGGTATGGAAGGGTAATGGCGGGCTATACCTCGTCAACGAGTTAACGCTTGAAGACTACATAAAGGGTGTGGTTGTTGGGGAGATGGGTGCAAGTTGGGAGATTGAGGCACTAAAGGCACAGGCGGTTGCTGCAAGGACATATGCAGTATTTCAGATGAACAATGGTATTAGACAAAAACCCATTAGGTATCATCTAACATCCTCTGTGCTTCATCAGGTTTTTAAGGGTGGCAACATCCCCGAAAGTATATCCAAGGCAGTGGATGAGACAAAAGGAGAGGTGATACTTTTTGAAGGTAAACCCATCATTGCTTATTACCACTCAACAAGTGGGGGGATGACGGAGGAGGCATCGGAGGTATTTATGAATGGGTATCCTTATCTCGTTCCTGTTGAGACATCAAGTGAACTTTCACCTTACCACATATGGGAAAGAAAGATACCCATAGTTGAGATAGAAAATGCCACCCAGTTAAAGGGCATCAGGGATATCCAGATTGAATCATATACTGTCAGCGACAGGGTCAAGGATATTAGATTTATACTTCAAGACAAAGAGATACTCTTTCCAGCAAAGGATCTTAGGAAAAATCTTGGATGGGATAGATTACCAAGCACACTTATTACCAACATCACAAAGGATGGTGATGACTATATCTTTGAAGGAAGGGGATATGGTCATGGTGTAGGGATGTGCCAGTGGACAGCACTTGATATGGCGAAAAAGGGAATGAACTATAAAGAGATACTTGGCTATTTTTATCCCAATACAACTATACAGCGATATGAATCTAAGTGAACTGTATTTTGACCTGCCAAAAGACAGGATAGCCGTTAGACCCCTTAAAGACCGTGATGCCTCAAGACTATTGGTTGTAAAAAGAGACAAAGGATTACAACATGCTCATTTTAGAGACCTGCCTAATTTTCTCAACCGAGGTGATTTAATAATCCTAAATGATACAAAGGTGGTTCCTGTTAGGTTGAGGATTAAGAAGCCTACGGGAGGGATAATAGATGCAATAGTTACAAACAGGATTGACGAAAAGTCTTGTGAGGTGATGTTTAGAGGTGATTATTGTGGTCAGGGGTATCTTGAGGGTGAGGTTGTAAGTATAAGTTGTCAAAAGGGCAGGAAAACAATGAGGTTTCAATCTGACCTAACCGATATAATTGACAAACATGGATTGATGCCTCTTCCTCCTTACATCAAGAGGATACCAGATGATGAGGACAAAAAGTCATACCAAACAGTGTATGCAGAAAATGAGGGTTCAATCGCAGCACCTACAGCAGGATTACACTTTACTGAAGACCTATTAGCAAGACTACAGGAAAAAGGGATAGATATTGAAAGGATTACGCTTCATGTTGGAAAGGGGACATTTTTGCCAATAAAAACAAACGATGTGAAGTTACACAAGATGCAAGAGGAGTGGTTTGAGATAAAGAGGATATTGTTAGACAAGATAATGGACAAAAAGAAGCAAGGTAATAAAGTAATAGCAGTTGGCACTACTACCACGAGGGCATTAGAGGGCATCTTGTCTAATCAATACAAGGCATTGAATAGTAACAATGGCGTTATAAGAGGCATGACTGACATATTTATCTATCCACCTTATGATTTCAAGGCAATAGATGGATTAATAACAAACTTCCATCTGCCTTCATCAACCCCTTTACTCTTGGTTGCCTCACTTTTAGGCATTGATAAAACAAAGGAGATATACAAGATTGCCATAGAAAAGGATTATAGATTTTTTTCATATGGTGATGCTATGCTCATTTTATGAAACTAAAAGACCAAAGTAGGAATTCTATACTTCTACTAAACAGGACATCAGTAATTGCAGGTGCAATAATCATATGTGTTGTTAGTTTAGGGCTTGGTTACTTTATAGGGTTTAAGACCGGTGTATCGGGAAATGTAGAGGTAGAACAGATAACTGAAAAAACACCAAAACCCAAGATCAATGAAGACAAAAGGGTTCTTGAACCGCTCCCTCCACCACCCCAGCCTACAGCACCTGTTCAAAAGATAACACCGGAAAAAGAAGAGATAAAACAACCCGAAAAGACAGAGAAAAAAGAGATTGAAAAGAAAGCCGAAGAACCAAAGATAGTCATTCAAGAACAAAAGCAAGACACGAGCACTCAAAAGGGTTTTGAAAAAAGGATAGTGCCTGAAAAGAAGACTGAAAAGGAGCCAGACAAACCCAAACCTTCAATACAAACTGAAGATAAGAAGACAGAGAAGATGCCTCCTAAAACCAAGAGTTATACCATCCAATTAGGTGCATTTCCGAGTAAGGCTGGTGCAGAGGAACTAAAGTCTCAATTGAAGAACAAAGGTATAAATGCTTACATAATAAGCAAGGATAAGGATAGCATATATTTCAGGGTAAGGGTAGGTAATTATTCAACTAAAAAAGAGGCTGAAAGAGCCCTCATATCCATAGAAAAACAAACAGGGCTAAAAGGTTTTATAACTACAAGGTGAGATAAACCAATAAAATATGAAAGCAGAGATAAACCTCAACGATGAAGATGATTATCCCTTTATCCATGGCAGTGCTGATAAGACATTGAGATTTATTGAGAAGGCATTGTCTGTTGAGATAGGCATTAGAGGGGATAGGTTATTCATTTATGGTGATGAGGATAATGTTTCAGAGGCAGAGAGGCTAATAAACGAGATAAGGGATATCAACAAAAAGGGTTATCTTCTAAAACCTGAAGATATAAGTGGTAGTCTAAAAGAGTTCGCTGAAGGTAAGCCTATTTCAATAAAAAGGATATTTGAAAAGGGTATTTCCATTCCATCAAAAAAGAGACTCATCATCCCAAAAACAGAAAACCAACAGATGTATTTGGATGCGATCAACTCCTACGATGTTGTCTTTGGTATAGGACCTGCTGGCACTGGGAAGACATATTTAGCGATGGCAATGGCTATACATTCTTACTTAAACAAGAAGGTCTCAAGGATTGTATTAGTAAGACCAGCGGTTGAAGCAGGAGAAAAATTAGGATTTCTGCCGGGAGACATTGAAGAGAAGGTAAGTCCTTACATTCGCCCACTATACGATGCCCTTTTTGACATGATGGAGATAGAAAGGGCTTCAAAGTTGATAGAAAAAGGGGTCATTGAGATAGCGCCACTTGCATTTATGAGAGGAAGGACATTAAACGACTCATTCATCATACTTGATGAGGCACAAAACACTACATCAGAGCAGATGAAGATGTATCTGACAAGATTGGGTTTTAGCTCAAAGACAGTAATAACTGGCGATATAACACAGATAGATCTACCATACGGAAAACCATCAGGGCTTGTTGAGGCAATAAAGGTGTGCCAAGATATTGAGGATATCAAGATAGTCCATTTTACTGATAAGGATGTCGTAAGACACAGGCTTGTTCAGGAGATTGTAAAGGCTTACGAAAGATACGAAAAGAGGTCAAATGGAGAGTAGTCAATCTAAGAAGTCAAGAATCTCAAGTCTGATAAACGCAGTTAAAAAACACTTCAAAAATAACTACCTTTTATACCTGATAATCGTTTCTTTAGCCCTATTGTCTTCATTCATACTTTATGATAAACAGGGACTTGACAGGTTTATCAGCATCTTTTTCATCTCTGCACTTTTAATATTTGTCTTTTGTAAGGATATTATGCGTTACAAACCTGTTTACATAAAGAATCCAAAGATGTTGTTAGTGCTTGCCATTATCTTTGGAGGCACACTATTATTAATAAAGTTTTCATACCTCATACTTGATGCCTTAAATAAGGGCTTTAATCTTGGCAATCAGGTTTCTTTTATCTATGGAATTCCCGTTCCTGTTGGTGCAATGCTCATCACCTTAATCTTTGACTTCCACACTGCAATAATGTTTTCTTTCATCATCAGTATCCTTACTGGTATCTGGTTTTACGACCCCTCATACACCGTATTTGCCTTTTTAGGCTGCATCATTGGTGCATTTAGCATCATAAGATGTAAAAAAAGGAGTGCAATCTTAAGGGCAGGGATGATTGTCAGTTTAGTTAATGTGGTCACAGCAGTTATTGCAATGATGGCAAGAGGAGATATTTTCAACGATATAGTTGTATTACACACGATGATATATGCCTTGCTATCAGGTTTTACTGTGTCATCATTTCTATTTGTATTACTGCCATTTTTTGAGTATGTATTTTCTTTGACCACAGATATTAGTCTTTTAGAGTTATTAGACCTTGAACATCCATTGATGAAAAGTCTCATGATATCTGCACCCGGCACATATCATCACAGCATAATAGTCGGCAATTTAGCAGAATCAGCCGCAGAGGCAATCGGTGTAAATCCTTTGTTAGCAAGGGTTGCTGCGTATTATCATGATATTGGCAAGATGAAGATGCCCGAATATTTTGTTGAAAACCAGACTGCTGGTATCAACAAACACGATAAACTCACGCCCCACATGAGTAGTATGATACTCATTTCTCATGTAAAAGAAGGGATAGAATTGGCAAAACAACACAAGATACCAGCCATTGTATCTGATGCTATTCAACAACATCACGGAACAAGCCTAATAGCGTATTTCTATCAAAAGGCGATTGAACAAAACTTGGGAGAAGCTATATTGCAGGATGATTATAGGTATCCAGGACCGAAACCACAAACACGCATTGCAGCGCTAATCATGATGGCTGATGCAGTTGAGGCTGCATCAAGAACCCTCATAGACCCAACACCTGCAAGGATATCTGCACTTGTAGAAAGAATCATCAACAATATCTTTCTTGACGGTCAGATTGATGAATGTGAACTTACACTTAAAGACCTGTCAGTCATAAAAAAGAAGTTTACATACATCCTAACAAGTATATTCCACAAAAGGATAATCTATCCCGAACTATCAAGGCTTAAGGGGTTAGAAAAGTCGCAATCAAATGGTAGGTCAAAGGAACAGGATAAAAATGGAAATACAATTGCAGAACAGGCAACGAAGGGTAAGGATAAATCAGAACAACCTTAAAAAGATACTACACGGTATCATACAGACAAGATACTTTCAATATCTTCTAAAGAAAAATCTACCATTTTGCGATCATACAAAATTAGAGTTGAGCATCGTGTTTGTAAGCGAAAAGACTATAAGGCAGATAAACAAGAGTTTTAGAGGAGTTGATAAGGTTACGGATGTATTGTCATTTGCAATGGTTGATACAAAAAAAAATAATCATTTTTTGGTTGGAAACATACTTGGTGATGTAATTGTTTGTCCTTCAAGGGCAATAGCACAAGCTCATGAATACAACTGTGCTAATGAGGATGAGTTGTTAAGGCTTATTGTGCATGGCATCCTACACCTTTTAGGTTACGACCACGAGACAGACAATAAACAGGCACAGAGGATGTGGAGGGTTCAAAAAAGGCTGTGTGATTTAGCAATTGGGCATAAGGTGGGGAATATAATTCTCTCTAAATAGCAGTTCACTTTTTAAGGTGGTTTTTTATCGCTAACGCTGCTAAAACGGCACTTCCGATACCTATACCAAAGCGAACCACAATACTACTAAAAATTACAACCTTTCTTAATATAGACATAACTTTATCCCCCATTTTTTAATACGGACAAGACATTCATTTCTTGACTGCCTCATCGCTTAATCTCATGTTTCTATGTCTTATAAACTCAATAATCCCCGGCAATATTGAGATAAAGATTATGGCAAGTATCACTATGCTAAAGTTGTTTTTCACTATTGGAATGTTACCAAATAGATATCCTGCAGTCACACATACCCCTACCCACAGCAAAGCACCAATTATGTTATAGGCTATAAACTTTGGATAGGTCATTGCACCAATACCAGCTACAAAAGGTGCAAATGTCCTTATTATTGGGACGAATCTGGCTATAATTATAGTCTTGCCACCGTATTTTTCATAGAAATCATGAGTCTTCTGAAGGTGTTTTTTGTTTAGAAATCTGACATCTTCTTTATGAAATATCTTAGGTCCCACATACCAACCTATCCAATAATTTACTGTGTCTCCTAAGATGGCAGAGATTGAAAGTATCAAATACAGAATCTTTAGGTCTAATGCCCCAAGTGATGCAAATGTGCCAGCCGCAAATAGTAGAGAATCTCCCGGTAAAAATGGTGTTACTACTACACCTGTCTCAAGAAAGACGATGATGAAGAGTATCGCATATGTAAGGGTGCCGTATCGCTCTATGATGATGCTTAGGTATTTGTCAAGATGGACAAATATATCAATGAGTTCAAGGATAAGTTCCAATTATTATTGACCTTTACCAAAGATAATAGGATACAATCCCTTAAACTTCTCATGAAATAATCTGTGTCGTTCATTATGCAGCATCCTGCCATCAAGTATCCTCGTTGCTACATGTGCAGCCTCATGGGCAACGGTATCAAAACCCATATCATTTTGATTATAGGCATGCTCAACATTTATGCAAACCTGAAATATGCCATCGTAATAGATAGTCCTGCCATGGATGATGTGTCTGCCCCAAGAGTTGCTTCTATAACGATAGATGGGTCTTAATTTTAGATATCCTTCAAAATCAGATAACATCACAGATAGCCACCCTTTGTGGATGTCTAACAACCTTTCGTAGTGCGGCTTCTGAAAAGCCCTGCGTTCTATCTTGACCTCAATCTCCATTATTTTCAATAAGACAGGCAACAGTAGGATGTTTATTAATAATACCTTTTTGACTACATTTTAGGCAATTCAGTGCCTAAGAAATAGGCACTATCTATTTTACATATGTTGATATCTTATTGATTTAAAATCATTTTAATAGTGGCATTAAAATTGTAATTATCCAATGCAATATGTCAACACTAATATTAAAAAACATACATTCAGAGGGACCTGGCACAATTGAGGCGTATTTACACGCAGAGGGGATGAATTATGAGGTTGTTGATTTATCAAGTGGTGAAAGGATACCACCAGCAGATGCCTTTAATACCCTTGTGATATTAGGCGGTCCTATGAGCGTAAATGAAGCTGATACCTACACATACATAAATGATGAGATAGGTCTTGTAAAGGAATTTATTGAAAAGGACAAAAAGGTATTGGGCATATGTCTTGGAGCCCAGATAATCGCAAAGGCTTTGGGTGCAGAGGTTTACAAAGGGGCAGAACCGGAGATCGGATGGTGTGAGATAGAGTTTACAAAGATAGCATTGTTGGACAAGAGGATTAGGAGATTGGCAATGCATCCAAATGTGGGAGACATTTGGAACAGGATAAAGGTATTTCAGTGGCATTATGAGACCTTTGATCTGCCAAAAGGTGCTATACACATTGCAAGTTCAAGGCTTTACCCGAATCAGGCATTTAGGTATAAGGAAAATACATATGCCTTTCAATTTCACATAGAGGTTGTTAGGGAGATGATATTTGAATGGCTTAAGGATGAGGATATAGACAATCAACAATTAATAGAACAAACAGACTTGTATTTTGAACTCTTATATAGAAGAGCATTTGCATTTTACGATGCCTTTTTTTAAAAGGTAAAGATTATACAAGGAGGATGTAAAGATGAGAAAATCTATGGGGTTTAGGGTTTGGATGGTGATTTTTGTAGTAACATTTATGTTCACAGGGATGGCGGTAGCGGCTGATGCGCCTAAGTTTACAGGCACTGCCTCGGTTGATGTGATGTCAAACTATGTGTGGAGGGGTATCAAACTCAGCAAGGATTTTGTCGTGCAACCGTCGTTAACCATAGGGTATGGTGGTTTTAGCATGAACATGTGGGCAAATGTGGATCTAAATTACTTCGGTAAGCCTATAACAGGCAAGAGTGTAAAACACACAGAAACAGACATTACCTTGAGTTATACATATCCAATTGACAAGCTGAGCCTAACAGGTGGATATATCTATTATGGACTTGACAGTGTCCCAGATACACAAGAGATATTCATTACTGCAGCCTATGACACATTACTAAATCCATCACTGACCCTCTATTACGATATCAAAGAGGGAAAGGGTGGTTTTATAACGGCTTCAGTTAGTCACTCTTTTGAGTTATCAAAGGATATGCCTTTAAAGATTGGTGGTCTTATAAGTTATAACCTAAAGAATGAGATAATGAGCACAGGTGCAGCAAAAAACTTTAACAATTTCTACAATGCAGAGTTATCGGCATCCTTGACTGTGCCTATTACAAAACAGTTAAGCATTGCACCAAAAGTTGCATATAGTTTTGCACTTTCAAGTGATTCAAAGGATGCAATCGCAGCTATGGATGTAAGTGGTAAAGGCAAAAAGAATGTATTTTATGGTGGTTTAAATCTATCTTTGAGTTTTTAGGATTTTTTCAGATGTTGCTAACCCTCCTTCTCTTGCAGTAGGCGACTAAAACCGCCTATCTGCAAGCCTTTTTCACAAAGGATGAGGATGTGTTAGTAGAAAAATACTAATCAACAGGAGGTTTTAAAATGTTAAGAATCTTGATGTCAATAATGGTCTTGTTGACCCTAATGTCTTTTGATTTGTATGCAGAGGAAAAGCCTGCCGCTCCAGTAGCATCACCAACTCCTACAGTTCAGACAGAGGCACCAGCACCAGCTCCACAGGCTGCGCCAGCACCACTAAAGATAGATACTGGTGATACAGCATGGCTTTTGGTATCATCTGCTTTTGTTATGCTCATGTCTGTGCCGGGTTTAGCACTCTTTTATGGTGGTATAGCAAAAAGGAAGGATCTACTCAACACTATGGCTATGGTGTTGGTTGCTTATGCAATAGCAAGTATCTTATGGGTAGTTTTTGGTTATTCTTTTGCCTTTAACGGTGACATTGCAGGTATCATTGGCAATGCAGAAAAGGTATTGCTTTCTGGCATAAAGATTGACTCAATCGTTGAGGCAGCAAAGACTATTCCGGAATTGGTCTTTATGGTGTTTCAGTTGACCTTTGCAGCTATAACGGTTGCCCTTGTGTGTGGTGCATTTATTGAGAGGATTAAGTTTTCGGCATGGATACTCTTTGCCATATTCTTCTTTACCTTTTCATATGTGCCTATTGCTCACTGGGTGTGGGGAGGTGGAATGTTAGCAAAGATGGGGGCACTGGACTTTGCAGGTGGAACCGTTGTTCATATCAATGCTGGTATAGCAGGGCTTATTGGATGCATAATACTTGGCAAAAGGAGAGAAGCAACCCTTTTACCAAGTAATCTTCCTCTTGTCCTTGCCGGCACAGGACTTCTGTGGTTTGGTTGGTTTGGATTTAATGCAGGTTCATCACTTGCAGCAAACGGTCTTGCTGGTTACGCATTTATCAATACAAACACCGCTACAGCACTTGGTGCACTTACATGGATGTTTATAGAGTGGACTTATGCAAAGAAGCCTACAGTCCTTGGTTTTGCATCTGGTGCGGTTGCAGGGTTGGTTGCTATTACACCTGCAGCTGGCTTTGTAAATATCATAGGTGCAATAGTAATAGGTATCTGTGCTGGGCTATTCCCATTTATAGCAGTGGCAGTTATTAAGCAGAAGATCGGATATGATGATGCCCTTGATGTCTTTGGTATTCATGGTGTTGGAGGTATTGTTGGTGCTATACTAACAGGCATCTTTGCTGACCCCTCAATCAACGAGGCGGGCAAGGGGCTATTGTATGGAAATGCTGGGCAGCTTTTAACACAAGTAATTGCTGTTGCTATTACTATCGTTTATGTAGCGATTGTAACTGCTATAATATTTGTGGTTATCAAGGCGGTAGTTGGTTTAAGGGTAGAGATTGAGGATGAGATATCTGGGCTTGACGAATGTCAGCACGGTGAGAAGGCTTATAACTAAAAGGTTTAATAAGGAGGAGTCTCAATGAAAAAGATTGAAGCAATAATCAAACCATTTAAGTTGGACGATGTTAGAGATGCCCTCAATGAGATTGGCATTCAAGGTATGACAGTAACTGAGGTAAAGGGTTTTGGCAGGCAGAAGGGACACACTGAACTTTATAGAGGTGCAGAGTATGTGGTTGATTTTATACCAAAGATAAAGATTGAGGTAGTTGTCTCTGATGAATTTGCACCAAAGGTAGTCAGTGCTATTGAAAGGTCAGCAAAGACGGGAAAGATTGGAGATGGGAAGATATTCGTTTTCCCGATTGATGAGGTGGTTCGTATAAGGACAGGTGAAAGAGGAGATAAGGCAGTATAAACAAAGAGGTATAGGCATTAACCTATACCTCATATTTAAAAAAATCAAAAACAAAACAAAAAAGGAGGATTTATGACACCAAAGGATGTAATCAAGTTTGCAAAGGAAAATAAGGCTGTGATGGTTGATTTCAAGTTTTTAGACTTTCCCGGTATTTGGCAACATTTTGCAGCCCCTATTTCAGAACTTACAGAGGCAGTGTTTGAAGAGGGATTAGGTTTTGATGGTTCATCTATAAGAGGCTGGCAGGCAATAAACACATCTGACATGCTTGTTATTCCAGACCCTTCTACTGCGATTATGGACCCTTTTGCGAAGGTTCCTAATCTTAGCCTGATATGTAATATTGTGGACCCAATTACAAAGGAATTCTACTCAAGAGACCCTCGATACATCGCTCAAAAGGCAGAGGCATATCTTAAATCTACTGGTATTGGCGATGTTGCTTATTTCGGTCCAGAGGCTGAATTCTTTATCTTTGATACCGCAAGGTTTGACCAAGACTCTCACAGTGGCTACTACTTCATTGACTCTGTTGAGGGTATATGGAACTCTGGTACTGATGAAAAACCCAATCTTGCATACAAGCCAAGACACAAAGAGGGATATTTCCCAGTGCCACCAACGGATAGCCTTGTAGATATAAGGCAAGAGATGGTGCTTGAGATGCAAAAATGTGGTATTTATGTTGAAAAAGAGCATCATGAGGTTGCCACTGCAGGACAAGCCGAGATTGACATGAGGTTTGATTCACTTGTAAAGATGGCAGACTCACTGATGATGTTTAAATACATCATTAAGAATGTAGCAAGGAGATATGGCAAAACGGTTACTTTTATGCCAAAACCAATATTCGGAGACAACGGCTCTGGTATGCATACACATCAGAGTATCTGGAAAAATGGCAAACCTACCTTTGCAGGTAACGGTTATGCAGGGTTAAGTGATACAGCCCTTTATTACATTGGCGGTATATTAAAACATGCAAAGTCTCTTGCAGCACTTACTAACCCAACAACAAATTCCTACAAGAGACTAACACCCGGTTTTGAGGCACCCGTTAATCTCGCATATTCTGCAAGAAACCGCTCTGCAGCCATCAGGATACCTACCTATTCTGCAAGTCCAAAGGCAAAGAGATGTGAGGTAAGGTTCCCTGACCCATCATGCAATCCATACCTTGCCTTTGCAGCAATGCTCATGGCTGGTCTTGATGGTATAGAAAACAAGATCCATCCAGGAGAGCCACTTGATAAAGACATCTATGAGTTAGGTCCAGAGGAACTTGCTACTGTTCCAACAATGCCTGCAAGCCTTGATGAAGCATTAGATTACCTTGAAGAAGACCATGATTATCTGATGAAAGGCAATGTCTTTACAGAGGATGCGATAGAGACATGGATAAATTACAAGAGGACAAGAGAGGTAGATCCTCTTAGATTAAGACCACATCCATACGAGTTTTTCCTATATTTTGATATTTAAGAAGGAAATTTTTAAGACAAACTCGCCATCTACCCTCTCCCATTGCAATGGGAGAGGGTAGGGTGATGGCAGGCATCCTCCCTCCAAAAACTATTTTGTGTTGTTACCTTGTGTTGTCCAAAACTGCTTGTGATGTTGTTTCAGGTATTCAAAGACATCATCGGGTGAGTCAGCGATGTGAATGATGCCAATATCGTCTTTTGATATTGCCCTGTGTTGCAACACACTATCGTTTAGCCAGTTCATCAAACCCTGCCAATAATCCCTACCAAAGAGGATAACGGGGAAATTACTATCAACCTTGCCTGTCTGCACAAGCGTGAGTGCCTCAAAGAGTTCGTCCATAGTGCCAAAACCGCCCGGAAATATAACAAACGCCATAGCATACTTTATAAACATGAGTTTTCTTACAAAAAAATACCGAAAAGACAAGGAAATATCGTGAAAAGGATTGGGTTGTTGTTCTGATGGGATTTCTATGTTTAGTCCAATGGATTTACCCTTACCCATCTTAGCCCCTTTATTTGCAGCCTCCATAATACCGGGTCCACCACCTGTTATGATTGAAAAGCCCGCATTTGAAAGCATCTTTGCAAGTTTGAGTGCTTGATGATAATAGATTGAATCCTCGCTGAATCTCGACCCACCAAAGATACTAATAGCAGGTCTGATATCATGAAGTGCCTCAAAGCCATCTACCAATTCAGATAAAATCCTAAAGACCCGCCATGTGTCTGAACTCTTTAGATCCTCAATCATGGTATCCTCTCCTTTGCACCAGTATATACACTATTATACTCAAAATGCCAGTCATAAAATGACATTGGTTTTGCTTGCTATTTAGTGAATGAGTCTGTTTGTATTGTGTCAAGTAGAGTTTTTACCTGCTACTAATCCTACCATCTATCATCTGCAGTATGTTAGCAGTTTTTTTTGCAAGGTCTAATTCGTGTGTGACCATCACAATGGTTTTGCCCTCCTGATTGAGATGTAAAAAGGTCTCCATAACTATCTCTGTATTTTTACTATCAAGATTACCAGTTGGCTCATCTGCAAATATCACTATCGGATTATTTGCCATTGCCCTTGCAATAGCGACCCTTTGTTGTTCGCCTCCTGATACCTGATATGGTTTTCTGTTTGCTTTACCTGTTAGACCAAACTTGTCAATGAGTTTATGAGATATTTCTGATGCCTCATGCAATGTCTTGCCTGCCTTTATCATCGGTAACATAATATTTTCCTCAAGTGTTAATTCTGGGATTAGGTAGTGAAATTGGAATATAAAACCATAATGTCTGTTTCTTATCTCTGCAAGTCGGTTTGAGTTGTTAAAATCAATCTTCTCATTACAAAGACGCACCTCTCCTGAGCTCGGTCTATCAAGCAATCCCATGATGTAAAGCAGAGAACTCTTTCCAGAACCTGACGGACCAATGATACTTGTAAATGTGCCTTCGTTGATTGTAAGGGTGATATCTTTAAGGATATGTTCACTACCTAATATCTTTGAAACCCCTGTTAGTTCAAGTAGCGGAATCACCCACCACTCCTAAAGATGTCAATTGGGTTTAATTTAGATGCCTTGTATGAAGGATAAAAGGAGGCAAAGAAGGAAAATACAATGGCAAATAAGATACCGTAGAAAAAATAAAGGGGATTTCTGTCAAGTAAGAAGCCCTTTGTCCGAATGATACCCTGCACTTCTATGTCAACGGATGCGAGGTATTCCTGTATCAGAAAACCCAAGGCACTACCTAAAATAGAACCAATAATACCAATTATAAGTCCGTTGTAAGCAAATACACGCACTATATCTTTATCTTCATAACCCAATGCCTTTAGTATTGCAATATCTCTCCTTTTTTCCATAACAGTCATCATGATGATGTTAAATATCCCAAAGGCAGACACTACAAGTATGGCAAAGACTATTATGTATGTCACATAGTTTTGAATCTTAAATATCTGCAGGAAATTTCGGTAAGAAAACTGCCAGCTTTCTGTGTAATAACCTGTTTCCTTGCTAATCCTTCTTGATATATCTTCAGCACTGTGAACATCCTTAATCTTGAAGACTATCTCGTTTACCTCATTGGGTTTTCCTGTCATCGTCTGGAGTGTTTTGATATTCATATACACCCTTGTCTGATCAATATATGTAATGCCCGAGTCAAAAAAATCTACTACCTTAAAAAGTTGTGTATTGCCGTTTGGTGTGGTGATGATGACCTTTTTGCCTGTTTCAACGATTCCCAAATCTTGTGCAAGCAACCTGCCTATAATAATACTGTATCTGTCAGATATTAGATTGTTGAGTCTATTGTTGACTATAAACCTATCAATCACAGATGATTTCCTCTCAAGCATAGGGTCAATACCAATAAGTGAGGCAGTCTTTTCTAAAACCCCGTATCTGATAATACCTTGAGCGTTTAGGTGTGGTGAGACCCCTACAATGTCCTTGTCCTTTTCGTATCTTGTTATGAGTGTGGCATGGTCTGAAACCTTGTCTTTTTTTTCCTTTGGTTTTGCACCTCTTATGACAAAGATGTTGTCTTCACCATAAAACCTCTTTAGTCTTTCCTCTGGTTTTTCCTCATCCTTAACCTTCAGTGTGATGTGAGAATTTAGGTCAATTGCCTGTTCTATGAAGTATTTCTGAAAGCCATTCATCAGAGATGCCATTGCTACAAATGCCCCTACCCCAATACTCACACCTAATACTGCTACCAATGTCTGCCGTTTTCTCTTTAGAAGTAGTCTTAAGATGAGAAAAAAGATGGCCTTCATTATTTGGTAATCACCCTTTGTCCTTCACTTAACCCTGACAACACCTGATAATAACCCTTAATTGGTCTTGGATCAATATCAACCTTAAGCCTTTTCTTATCGTTCCCCTCAAGCACCTCTACATATCCCTCGGAATATGCCTCTACTGGTATAAACAGTCCTGTGCCTTGTCTAATTATTATATTTGCCTCAACACTCATATTTATGACAACAGGTTTATCTTTATAGTCAACCATCGCCCTTGCCTTTACAAGCCTTGATGCCCTATCTGACTGAGACTCAACAATCCTGATTACACCCTCAAAGATCTCATTTACAAAAGGGTCAGATGTTACAAGAACCTTCATCCCGTTTTTTATGTAGGGGACATTCTCCTCGTCAATCATCAACACTGTTTCAATGTCGTTTGTGTTGCCAATAGAAAATATCTCGTTTGTCTGATTAAGTGTATTAACATAGTCTCCTTCCTTTACAAATCGTCTTGTTATCCTGCCATTGATAGGGGATTTAATAGTGTGTTTTTCTATCTCTGCTATAATCGCCTTTTCTTTGTAGACAAGACCTTTGTACTGGCTTTCAAGGGATTTGAGGCTATCATTTAAGATGTTTTGATGTCTGTTAAGGTCTTTACTTGCAACCTCAAGCTCCCTTACTGCATCATCAAAACGCTCCTTTGATATCAATTCTTCTTCATAGAGTGCCTTCTTTCTCTCAAAGTTTTTAAGGGCATTGTCGTAGATAGCCTTTTTGATGGCTATCATGTTTCTTATATCACTCAAAAAATCGGAGTCCTCTTTAAGCCTTTGTCTAACTAAATCAATCTGTGTCCTCACCTCAGACAGATTTTCCTTTAGGCTGTCATTCTTGATAGTAGCAAGTATTTGCCCAACCCTTACATCATCACCTTCTCTTACGAACAATCTTTCAACAATCCCAGAAACCTCTGACTTAACAACTACCCCCTTTGATGAGTCAATGTATCCAGAGGCATATACAGATTCAATGAGTTTTGTAGTTTTTACCTCATGTATCTTGTGTTTTGAGGTAGTGTTTTTTTTGTATGTGATTATGCCAACTATGGCTAATATGGAAATAATTGCAATTACAAATGCCTTTTTTCTCATTCTTTCTCCTTTTGTGATTACTATTGGAGGTTATTTTAACTCAAAAGACCAAGTTGTTGTTGATTATTTATGGAAGATGATAGGAAAGGTAGAGTATATTTGGAGCGGGCGACGGGATTCGAACCCGCGACCTTCAGCTTGGGAAGCTAACATTCTACCACTGAAATACGCCCGCTAAAAAAATTATAACACGATTTTTGTTTTGTAGTCTAATCGTAGGTTTGTCATTATTTTTCTTGATATTTTATAAGATTTTTTACATACCTTCCTATAGCAAGGCAGCAAGTAAGACCGGGAGATTCAATACCTATGAGGTTAATCATCCCATTTAGCCCTCTATCCTTCTCTTCTTGAATGATAAAATCCTTAAAACCACTGCCTATTAGTTTTGGTCTTATGCCAGTGGTGTCAGGACACAGGTATTCTTTATCAAGGCCATTTATAAGTCTTGATGCCATTTGATAAAAAACCTCTTTTTTTGAGATGTCTATTTGGTAATTAATTTCATCTACTGGCTCTGTATCTGGTCCAAACCTTAATCTGTTATCTAAATCAAGCGTTGCATGTATGCCTAATCCTTCAAGATCTGCATGCGGTATGGGATAAATCAAGCGTGTAACAGGAGATTTTTTGGCATAGTAGAAATACGAACCTTTTACAAATCTCAATTGGTATTGTTCATCATCTATGCCAGCCATTTCTGCAATCTTATCTGAATAAAGCCCAGCAGAATTTATCAGGTATCGTGTGGTGGTGGTTTCTTTGTTGTCAAAGGTAATCTCAAAACCATCGTCAATCTTTTTAATCTTGCTCAGCATCATTTTGAATAAAAAACTTACATCCCTTGCCTTTGATAGTTGGTAAAGTTTATCCATTAACCTGTGAACATCAACTATACCTGTGTTGTTTGACAAGATACCACATATACCTTTTACATTGGGTTCAAGGTTTGAAAGTGTGGTTTTATCTATTAATTCTAACCCCTCTACCCCTAACTCTTGACCATGTTTATAGAGATCTATGAGATTTATCTTATCGGACTCATTAGTCGCTACAATAATCTTACCAATCTTTTTGTGTGGGATAGAGTTTTCATGACAAAATTCATACAACAATCTGCTACCTTCTAAACACAGCTTTGATTTAAGGGTTTTTGGAGGGTAATAAATACCTGAGTGTATTACTCCACTATTACGGCTGCTTGTTTCAAGTCCGTATCGTTCATTTTTTTCAAAGAGGTAGATGTTGTCAAGATCTTCTGACAGTTCATAAGCAATAGCAAGACCTACAACCCCTGCACCTATTATTGCAATGTCTATATCTGGCATGGAGTTATTATCACATTTTTTTTGATTTTAATTATAGTGTGTTGACTTAAGACTTTGAGAATGGTTTTAATATCTACCTATGATTAGCAAACACCTCATAACAGTATTGTTTATTTTGACAATCTCATTATTATTTGCTTGTGGTAAAGAGGTCAAGAAAGAAACCCCTTACAACCCAGAGGTGTATATCTCAAGGGCAGATAAGTTGATAAATGATAAAGATTATGAAGAGGCTCGAAAATTACTTTTTGAGGTTAAAAACAGAGACCAGACAAGACAATATGCACAGATTGCCCAGCTCAAGATTGCCGATTCTTACATCAGAGACGGAGACTACGATTTGGGCATAGAAGAATATAGAAAATTCATTGAGCACTTCCCTGATAGTCAATATGCCATGGATGCACAGTATCAAATCGCTATGGCGTATTTCAACCAGATTGAAGGACCTGACAAGGGCGCAGCGGCAGCTACAAAGGCACTCAATGAGTTTAAGAAATTAAAAGAGCAATACCCAAGAAATCCATATCGTGAAATAGTTGATATAAGGATTGAAAAGTGCATAAATGTTATTGCTGATTATGAGTTTATTGTAGGGCAGTTCTATTTCAAAAAGGAGTCATACAAGGCTGCACTTGGAAGGTTTGAGAATCTGCTCAAGAGGTTCCCTGATTATAAAAAGGCTGATGAAACCCTGTATTACATTGGTCTTTCTTACAAGGGGCTAAAAGATACAGAAAAGGCTAAGTCCATCTTCAAAGAACTTATTGATAAATATCCAAAAAGCAATCTCATACAAAAGGCAAAAAAAGAGATTTAATGTCATCTTACTACCCTGCTTTTGTCAAGATTAAAGAAAAAGAGTGTGTTGTTGTTGGTGGTGGCAGGATAGCAGAAAGGAAGGTCTTTGCCTTGTTAGAGGCAGGGGCAAGTGTTACCGTTATTAGCGATACGATTACTACGAGGTTACTTAAGTTATCACAAAAAGGGCTTATTAAACACATACAAAGGCACTATCAGAGTGGGGATGTAAAGGATTGTTTTTTGGTTATTGCAGCAACCAATGACGAGCAGATAAACAAACAGATAGCAGAAGAGTCAAGATTCCTTATAAATGTGGTTGACAATCCAAGGTTGTCAAACTTTATCGTCCCTGCGGTTTTAAGAGAAGGTGATCTGACGATTGCAATTTCAACAGGCGGTGTAAGTCCAGCACTTGCAAGGACTATCAAAAACGACCTAAAAAACTATATCCACAAGGATATAAAAAGATATCTCAAACTCCTAAAGGATTTAAGATACAAGGTGTTTCAAGGATTGATACCATTTAGGTTGAGAAATCGGTTTTTGATGTTTACAGGTTCTGTAGAGATGTTGGACATATTAAAGCAAAGAGGATACAAAAAGGCAAGGGATTTAGTTGTAAGAAGATTTAAATCACTTCAAAAAAAGGACATACAACAAACTTGAAGAGACTTAATATTGCAGTCATAGGTGTTGGTTACATTGGTTATCATCATGCAAGGATATTAAAGACATTGGATGGAGTAAATCTATTCTGTGTCGTAGATTCTGATAAAAAAAGGGCAGAGGAGGTTGCAAGTGAGTTTGACTGTCTTGCTACATCAGACTATCATGAAGTTATCAATGATGTGGATTGCTTTTGTATTGCTACCCCCACACAAAGCCATTACCAGATTGCTTGGGATTGTGTAAATCATGGTAGGCATGTCTTTATTGAAAAACCTATTACGGATACCTCTCAAGAGGCGGCATCACTAATACAACTATGCCATAAAAAAGGTGTTTCAATCCAAGTAGGACATGTTGAGAGGTTTAACCCTGTCTTTAAAATGGCTCTGACACTGGATAAGAAGCCTTTATTGTTTTATTCTGAAAGGCTGTCTCCATTTTTAGAGAGGGCAAGGAATATTGATGTTGCAAAGGATCTGTTGATTCATGATATTGACCTGATACTTACCTTTATGAGGGTAAGGGGATTGGATACAACGATTAAAAAAATAAATTGCAATGGTATCTGTGTTGTTACTGATAAGCCAGATGTTGTAATGGCTGATATTGAGTTTAGTTGTGGTATTACTGCACATATTAGGGCAAGTAGGATTGAGCGGGATAGAAAGAGGATGATGACTATATATCACAAAGACGGATACATCACCTTGGATTATCAAAATCTGATATACACCACATTTAAAAAGGATGACATCTCATTTCAAGACTCACATCTAAAACTTAAAGACGAATTGTTGAAGGAGGAACTAAATTCCTTTATAAATGCTATAAGACACAACACCCCTGTAGTTGTGCCTGCAGATGAGGCACTTGAGGCACTCATGATAACAGAGGAGATTAACAGGATATTAGGAGAAGATAAGGCATGATACCAATGATTGATTTAAAGAAGAATTACCTGACTATAAAGGATGAGATACATCAAGGAATAGGGCAGGTTCTTGAAAGCGGACAATTCATACTTGGTAAAAAGGGGTTAGAACTTGAAGAAAAGGTGAAGGATTTTCTCAAGGTGCCAAATGCGTTATCCCTTGCATCAGGGACTGATTCCCTACACCTTGCCTTAAGGGCATTAGGAATTGGTAGGGATGATGAGGTGATAACTACCCCTTTTACCTTCTTTGCAACCGTTGAGGCTATCTTGTATGTTGGTGCAAAGCCAGTGTTTGTAGATATTGATAAGGATACATTCAACATTGACCCCACACTCATTACAAAGAAGATTTCAAAAAAGACAAAGGCAATACTACCAGTGCATATCTTTGGACACCCTGCTGATATGCCAACTATCATGGAGATTGCTAATGAACACAACCTGAAGGTCATAGAAGATTGTGCACAGTCCTTTGGTGCAAGTATTGGCAATCAGATGACAGGCACATTTGGTGATGCAGGATGTTTTAGTTTCTATCCAAGTAAAAACTTGGGTGCCTACGGTGATGGCGGGATGGTAGTTTTTAAGGATAGTGCCTTGAGTAATGAGATAAAAAGGTTGAGAAATCATGGTTCATTAGGAAATTATGTGCATGACATAATTGGGATTAATAGCAGGCTTGATGAATTGCAGGCTGTAGTGCTTCTTGTTAAATTAGAAAGGATTAGACAATACAATGAAAACAGACGGGATTGTGCAAGATTTTATAGTGAGTTTTTAAAAGACACATCGGTAGTATGTCCTATTGAAAGGGATGGCTACTATCATGTATATCACCAGTTTAGCATCAGACATAAAGACAGGGATGTGATTCAGCAAAATTTAAAGGACAATGGCATCGCTTCAGTTGTTTATTATCCGATACCACTACATCTTCAAAGGGCACTTGAGTTTTTGGGTTACAAAAGAGGAGATTTTCCAGTTGCTGAAATGGTATCTTCAGAGATATTATCTCTTCCAATGTATCCTGAACTAACGAGTCAAGAGATACAAACGATATGCAAAACAATTCAAAAGTCCCTTTGATATATGCAGTATTACCAGTAGGTAGTTATCATGGTTGGGGAGTCTGTGGTAAATACATTGTAAAGGAACTTTCCAACTGGGTATCAGTAAAACTCATTTCTGAAGGTATCAACGAACTCTCTATAAACGATGAACTTGACTACAGGCTCATTACAAGCCTTCTCATTGATAATGACACACTATCACGGATAAAGGGAGCAAGGGTTTATAAGGTTGATACCCCAGTGATACAGTCAATCGTGATGAATACGATGATGCCTCTGTTACCAAACTTGAAAGGGACATTCAATTTAGGATACACATTCTTTGAAGAGGATGTATTGACCAAAGATTTTATCAACAATGCCTGCTACTTTTTTGATGTCATAGCAACTGGTTCAAAATGGAATGAGGATGTTCTAAAGTCATACGGAATACAGCATACAACAACCATAATTCAGGGTATTGACCCAGTGATATTTAACCCACTTTATTCAGAAAAGGAATACTTTAGGGATAGGTTTGTCATTTTTTCAGGCGGTAAGTTTGAACTTCGTAAAGGTCAAGACATTGTGATAAAGGCGTTTAGATATCTTCAAGATAAGTATGATGACATCTTGCTTGTAACCTCTTGGTTTAACCATTGGCAACAAAGCATAAACACTATGCTTGCATCCCCATATATTACATTTAATCCTACAGAAGCACCCTTTGATGAACTCATAAAACATACTCTATCTCAAAACGGGATTGACTTAAAAAGGGTCATTGTTTTGCCTCCGATGCCAAACATCATGTTGTCAAGGATTTACAAAAATACCGATATAGGGTTATTTACAAACAGATGTGAAGGTGGCACAAACCTTGTGATGATGGAGTATATGGCATGCGGAAAGCCGGTAATCGCCTCATTCAACACGGGGCATAAGGATGTGCTTAACGATAAAAACTCAATACCACTTATAGAGATGAAAGAGATGCCCATATTTAGAAACAACGACCATATCGCCACTTGGTATGAACCATCGTTGGATGAGGTTATTGCAAAGGTTGAATATGCATATCAAAATCAACAAGCAATCAGCAAGATTGGAACTCAAGCAGGAAGGGATCTCAGCAGATTGACTTGGCGACAGACAGCACAAAGATTTCTTTATACCATTTTAAGAGCAAACACTTAAAATCACCAAAGCCGTGCAAGTTCCTAAAGACATCAGGAATGGACTACAAAAAAACCCTACAGAAATAAATATCCTTTTTAGGCTCGCTAATTTTTATGAGGTATGTGGTAGATATTCCGATGCTGTAAAGACCTATAAGAGGATATTAGACATCTCTCCACAAGAAACCCAAGCGGTATCAGATATATTAAGGCTCTTAAATCACATTGCAAGACAAGATGCAGAAAGAATAATTACTGACATAGCAGAAAAAGGGTGTAAGGATTTAAGAATATTGAACCAATATGCACAGATACTTTATTCAAGAGGTGAGCCAGATAGAGCGATTGATATTCTAAAATCAAACATATTTTACCAACCGCAAAACTCTGAAACATACACAATACTTGGAAATCTTATGAGTGATATAGGTTGTATTGATGCTGCTATTGCCTGTTATAAAACTGCAATTTATTACAACAACCTTGATTGTATCGCCTTTAATAATTTAGCGATTGCCTTTAAGGACAATCACGAGATTGAAAGTGCAAAAGAAAACTTCATAAAGGCTTTAGACCTATGCCCTCATGAACCTTACATACACTGGAATTATGCCCTTACGCTCTTGCTTTCAGGTGATTACGAAAGAGGATTTGAAGAATACGAATGCAGATGGTCAAAGCCTGATTACAGCATCTATCAAAGGGCTTATGACTGTGATAAATGGGATGGAAGTTTTGAGCCAAAAAGCATAATCATATATGCAGAGCAAGGATTTGGTGATGCAATACAATTTTCAAGATATGCCGAGATACTTGCCTCAAAAGGGCTAAATGTCATCATACATTGTCATAAAGAGATTGCAAGACTCATGAAAACTGTAAAAGGGGTTTCTGCATCTTACGATTTTGAAGAGATACCTCCTGCTATTGATTGTTACTATCCGATGATGTCTTTGCCTTACATCCTACAGACAAGGACTGACAACATCCCAAGCAATATCCCTTATATCAAGGTTGATGAGATTGATTTAAAAAGATGGGCAGAGATACTAAAGCCATATAAAAAAAGGTTAAACATTGGTATTGCATGGGCTGGTAGTCAAAACCATCCAAACGACAAAAGACGGTCTATACCTTTTAAGCATCTGCTTAAACTATTTGGTATCAAGGATGTGGCCTTTTTTAGTCTCCAGATAGATAAACAGTTTGATTTACCACCAGACATATTAGACCTTACAGATTTGATTATGGATTTTTATGATACAGCCTGTCTGATTGGCAATCTTGATTTGATAATATCCGCAGATACAGCAGTATGCCATCTTGCAGGTGCAATGGGGATAACGGTGTGGATACTACTACCTTTTAGCCCTGATTGGCGTTGGTTTCTTGATGTAAAAACCTCTCCTTGGTATCCAACGGCAAGGTTGTTTAGGCAGAGGATTAGGGACGACTGGAGCGGAATTATAGACGAGGTAAAAATGGAGATAGAAAAGGCACTGTGTAATGTGGGCTGAGACATTTCTTGAACGATTTTATAAACAAAATCGTTATACATACAATATCCTTCTAACACACAGCATGGCGGTTGCAGAAAAGTCTGTGAAGATTGCACAAGGTATAAGATTTACAACCGTTGATGTTGAATTTGTTTACAATGCCGCCATTCTACATGATATCGGTATTTTTATGACAAGGGCAGAAAGGTTAGGGTGCTATGGTAGGTATCCATACATCACACATGGATATTGGGGTTATAGACTTTTACAATCAGAAGGCTTGATTAAGTATGCACGCATATGCCAGACACATGTGGGCGTAGGGCTTACTATTGATGATATAAAGACCATGAGTCTGCCGATACCATTAGTTGACATGATACCCCTATCCATTGAAGAGAAGATAATCTGCTATGCAGATAAGTTTTTCACAAAGAAGCAAGGCAACCTTGCAAAAGAACTGCCCTTAGAAAAAGTGAGGGGGCAGATGATGAGTTATGGAAAAGAGAAATTGCTAAGATTTGACGAACTTCACAATCTTCTAAATTGTTCCTAAAAAATGGTGCATAAAAATATCAATATGCTAACAGTTTAGGATGTAGATAGTCTCAAATAGGACGAAGTTATTCGAAAATTAAATACACGCCCTGAGGGATTTGAACCCCCGACCTGCGGATTCGTAGTCCGACGCTCTATCCAACTGAGCTAAGGGCGCATTATTTTAAGGAATGGGGTGAGCGACGGGACTTGAACCCGCAACAGTCGGAGCCACAGTCCGATGCTCTGCCTTTGAGCTACGCCCACCATAGTTGAAAAATAATTATACATGTAAAAACCATAAAAAGTCATCATCATTGTAAGAAGGTCTTCTATGTGTTGTGTTTTTTGCAAATAATGATGATTGCTTTTTCAGAAAAAAGGTTAGGGAAAAGCCTTGTATAGATAGCATCGGGTAGATACGCCTCTTTTACGATGGTGATTTTTTTAGTCTTGCAATAATCCTTAAAATCCTTGACGCTTAAGAAATGGAGGTTAGGGGTGTCATACCACTGGTGTGGTAAGGCAGGGGTTACAGGTGCCCTTCCGCAGAAAAACAGCTCTAATCTTGCTGATAGGTGTGCAAAGTTTGGGAAACCAACAATGACGCTTTTCCCCACCCTTAATGCCTCGTTTAAGACCTTTTCTGGAAATCTTACCTCTTGTAATGCTTCGTTCATGATTACAAAGTCAAAGGAAGCATCATTATAATCAACAAGACCATTATCAAGGTCATCATGAAAGACATCAAGCCCCTTTTCAACACATTTATAAATGTGTTTTTCATTTATCTCAATGCCCTGACCTTTCACGCCTTTTTCATTTATCAGGTGGTATAACAACTCACCTTCACCACAGCCTAAATCAAGGACTGATGAGCCATGAGGTATCATTTCCACTATCTTTTTGTGAGATTCATTCATAATCAATGTCTATTTTCTACATCCTTATAAACTTTTTCAAGGAAATGGCTTATCAGATGACTCTCTTCATCAATCTCAAGCAAAAAGGCATCGTGTCCATAATCAGAGTCAATCTCACAAAATGTTGTCTGTAGTCCTGCCATTTTACAGGCCTTTGCTATCTCTTTTGATTGATGCACAGGGTAAAGCCAATCAGATTTAAACGCTATTACGAGCACCTTTGCTGTTAGTTTGCTGAAGATCTCGTGTATTGGTTTACTACACGATGTCAGATCAAAGAGGTCAATCGCCTTTGTAATGTAGAGATATGAGTTTGCGTCAAACCTTTCAACAAACCTGTCTCCCTTGTAATGAAGATAGTTTTCTACCTCAAAATCGGCGGTAAATCTAAAAGGTGTTGTCGGAGATTTTCTCTGTCTGCCAAACTTCTCCTCCATTGATTTTTCACTCATGTATGTAATATGTCCGAGCATCCTTGCAACTGCAAGACCTTTTGCAGGGATATGCCCGCCATAGTAATATCCTCCTTTCCAGTATGGGTCTGCCATCACCGCCTGTCTGCCGACCTCATTAAATGCGATTTGTTGGGCAGAATGTTTCAATGTAGAGGCTATTACAATGGCACTCTCTATCTTGTTTGGATACGATACCATCCACTGTAGCGCCTGCATCCCACCCATTGAACCACCAGCAACACAGAGCAGTTTCTTGATACCCAAATGGCTTATTAGCCTATTCTGAACCTTGACCATGTCTCTGATGGTAATGATGGGGAATGAAAGACCGTATGGCTCTTTTGTTTCGGGATTAAGTGAGATAGGGCCTGTAGTTCCTTTACATCCACCAAGCACATTTGAGCAGATGACGAAGTATTTATCTGTATCAAATGCCCTGCCACTTCCTATCATCTTGTGCCACCAACCGGGTTTCTTGCTTCCTTTATGATACCCAGCAGCATGGGCATCACCAGAAAGGGCATGAAGTATTAGTATAGCGTTTGATTTGTCTTCATTGAGTTCCCCGTAAGTCTCATAGGCAACAGTTATAGGGCCAAACTTCTCTCCGCTTGAAAGTGTAATCTTGTCTTCACCTTCAGCAAAGGTGAAATACTTCGTCTCCACAATGCCTATTTCTGATTGTGTCTTCATCAAACCTTTGAAAGGGCGTAATCTAAATCTTCAATGATGTCTTGCACATCCTCAATGCCTATGGATAATCTAACAAAGTCATCGGTAACCCCTGTCTTTTCCCTCTCTTCAGTAGTTAGTTGTTGGTGAGTTGTGCTTGCTGGATGTATTATAAGGCTTTTTGCATCACCTATGTTTGCTAAATGAGAAAAGAGTTTTACATTATCTATGAGTTTCTTGCCTGCTGATAATCCCCCTTTTACACCAAATCCAATGATTGCCCCGTAAAGTCCTTTTTTGAAGTATCTTTTTGCGAGTTTGTAGGTTGGATGGGTTTTTAATCCCGGATAGTTTACCCAACTAACCTTTTTATGTTTGCTCAAAAACTCAGCCACCTTCATTGCGTTTTCACTGTGTCTTACCATTCTTAGATGTAAGGTTTCAAGCCCTTGTAAGAATAAAAACGCATTAAAAGGACTCATGCAAGCCCCGATATCTCTTAAAAATTGAAGCCTTGTCTTCATTGCAAAGGCAATGTTGCCCATGCCCTGAAAGTCTTTGAATGTATCCCAATATACAAGACCGTGATAACTTGGGTCAGGCTCTGTAAAACCGGGAAATTTACCATTTGACCAGTCAAATCTTCCTGAATCTACAATCACACCACCTATGGATGTGCCATGCCCCCCGATGAATTTAGTCGTGGAATGCACAACGATATCTGCTCCATAGTCTATGGGTTTTAATAAGTAAGGAGTTGGGACTGTGTTGTCAACAATCAATGGCACCAAATTTTCGTGTGCAATCCTTGCAATCTTTTCGTAATCAAGGATGTCTAATTTTGGGTTTCCAACCGACTCAATAAAGAATGCCTTTGTTCTATCAGTGATTGCCTTTTTAAAGTTTTCAGGTTTAGATGGGTCAACAAATCTTACATTAATCCCTAATTTTGGAAGCGTGTAGTGAAATAAATTGTATGTGCCACCATACAGACTTGTAGATGACACTATTTCATAGCCAAAGGTTGTAACCCTTGTGCCATCAGTCCCGCAAGCATAAAATGAATCACTTGATGCGTTATCCGCAAGGGCAAGTATCGCATAAGTTGTAGCTGCCTGCCCTGAAGACACGGCAACCGCTGCAGTGCCGCCTTCAAGTTGGGCAATCCTCTTTTCAAGGATGTCAACGGTTGGGTTCATAATCCTCGTGTAGATATTGCCCAATTCTTTTAAGCCAAATAGGTTTGCTGCATGCTCTGTGCTTTTAAAAACATAGGAGCTTGTCTGGTATATAGGCACTGCCCTTGATAATGTTGAATTATCAGGTATATGCCCACCATGGATACAAATTGTGTCAGGTCTCATCGCTTTCTCCTTTTTATTTAGATTTGAGATAAATCATTCCGTCTCTATCTTACTTAACTCTGCAGTAACTTTACCAACTGGGACCTTTGTCTCCACCTTTATAGGCAGTCTATTTGCGTCATCTGTAAGCCAAACAAATATATCACCAACCTTCTTAAACAAGCCATCAGTGTGAAGGATTATTTTAGTCTTAATGGTATCTACATCCTCACCGTTTATTGTCTCAACCTTCTCTCTGCCTAATATTATAACCTGCACCCTGATAAATTTATTGCTGTCAAAAACATCTACATAGATCTTGCTTGTGTCAAATACTGGCATGCTCCTTAAATAATAGAATCCCGATATCACATCCCAGTAAAGAGTGCCCTTCACATTATGATCCATCTGCTTGTTTTTAAGGTAATCAATAAAGGTAATCTGCCCCTCTGAATAATCAAAGATAGTCTCCTTATCACTTCTGTATTTGCCCTCAATCTGCTTTATCCTGAATTTATGTGGTTTCCCGTTAACTATTATACTCTTTGCGTAATCTTCAACCCTGTAAAAATTGGATATGAACTTGTTTGAATGCACCTCAGATTGAATTACCATATCTGTAAGTTGTCTTTTTGCAGAAAGTTTTGCATTACCAACATGAATACCTACCCAGTAGATGTTGTAATAAAGTTCTTCCTTGTTGTATCTCAACAGGGCAACTGCATTATCAGAAGGCTTGTGATATGATTTGTCTGCATCAATCTTAAGGGTATATCTGGAGTGACCATTTGTGATAGCATCGTTTAGTCTTGGAACCTCAAGTCTTATCTTTTGCTCCTCGTTTGTGGATGGTATTTGATTGTCTAATATAGGCAAAGAGGTTTTTGTATCTTGTGTCTCAAGGATACTTTCGTTTGCGGGATTTTTTTCTAATGTCTGACTATCTGTATCTGAAGGCTTTTCATTTATGTGTTTAGTTGTTATTTTCTCAATATTTTGTGGTATTAACTTGGCAATGATTGTAGTATTGATGAGTTTATTCAGATTTAATAAATCGCTTTTAACAAATGCATATATCGCAACACAATGCATTACTATGGATGTTAAAACTGCAAGTATCAGAATTTTATGTCTTGTAATGATACTCATACCATCTTATTTGACTTTATCATAAAAGAGACTTTGTGTAAACCTGTAGAGTAAAGTTTTTTATTCACATTAGACGATTTATAAGGTATAATGAAAAAGGGGGAGTGGTGGGTAATACAATCTTAAAAACATTTAATCTTAATACCCTTGCGATTGTTGTCCTATTTTTTATTGCGATAGGCAGTTTTTGGCTATATGAGGATTACAGTCGGACTATTAAGGAGATTGAAGAGATTGAAAGGATTCACATAGAGGAGCACAAAAGCATAATAAAAAAAGACATCTCAAATCTTGCCAAGTTTATTGAGGAAAACAGAAAACAATTCTTCCTGCATGCAAAAGACCACATCAAATCAAGAACCTACGAGGCAGTGGCTGTTGCCCAGTCTGTTTACAACTACTACAACAGTAAAAAATCTTTAGAAGAGATGAAGGAAATAGTGAGAGAGTCCTTAAGGCTTAAGAGATTTAATAACAATAGAGGATACTATTTTGCTACAGATACTAAAGGTATTGAGCAACTCTTTGCAGATAGACCCGAGATGGAAGGCAAGAATCTTTTAAATATGACAGATATTGATGGTAAATATGTGATTAAAGACATGATACATATTGCAAAGACAAAGGGAGAGGGGTTTTATGAATACAAATGGACAAAACCCAATAGCCAAGGAGCCCATCATAAAAAGATATCTTACATAAAATACTTTGCACCTTTTGACTGGTTTTTTGGCACAGGTGAGTATCTTGAGGATTTAGAAAAGGATTTTGTTGAGCAGATGATTGAACTTATAAAGAATATGTCAGCAGGGAATGGCTCATATATCTTTGCTTTTGATTATGATGGCAACTGCTTTGTTCATCCCAAAAAAGAATTGTTAGGGCAAAACATCATAGATTTAAAAGACAAAAACGGCAAGCCTATTATAAGGGATATGATAGATGTAGCAAGAAATGGGTCAGGAGGATATGTAACATATCTTTGGGAATCACCTTTAAGTGCCAAAATAATCCCAAAGATTAGTTATGTTAAATCCATTGAAGAATTAAAATTGGTGATTGGTTCAGGATTTCATCCAGACGATTTTGCACCACTAATATCAGAAAAAAAACAATCAGCGTATGTAAGGACTCAAAAGCAAATAGCAGTAATAATCTTTATAGCAATGTTTTTCTCTGTTGTAGCGGTAATAATCAACAGATACTTTATGAACAAGATAAAGCAAGACTTTTTGGTATTTAAAGACTTTTTTAGACGGGCAATAGATGACAATCAACCAATAGACAAAAACAAGTTAAATTTTGAAGAGTTTAAAGTGCTTGCTGATGCCGCCAATGACATGATACAAAGACGACTTGCATTAGAACTTGCCCTTGAATCTACTTCTGTTGAATACAGCAGGTTATTTGAAAAGATGATTGATGGCTTTGCTTTACATGAGATGATATTTGATGATGAAGGTAATCCCAAAGACTATCGTTTCATAAGTGTAAATCCTGCCTTTGAAAGACTTACAGGTCTAAAGAAAGAGGATATCGTTGGTAAAACGGTGCTTGAGGTCTTGCCTGATACAGAATATTACTGGATTGAGACATACGGAAATGTTGTAAAGACAGGACAGACGGTCAATTTTGATAGTTATTCAGGTGCATTAGGTAAGTATTTTGAGGTTACTGCTTATAAACATAGTGAAAACAAATTTGCAACTATTTTTGTTGATGTTACTGAAAGGGTGATGGCGTTTAAAAATCTTCAAGAGTTTACAACAACCCTTGAGGAAAAGATAGCAGATGAGGTTGAAAAAAGAAGAAAGCAGGAGATTATGCTCATCCAACAGTCTAAACTTGCATCCATGGCAGATATGCTGGTTTCCATTGCACATCATTGGCGACAACCATTAAATGCAATCGGTTTAATCGTCCAGTCCCTTGAAGATGATTTTGAAAACGCCACACTTGATAAGGCAAGAATAAGGTGGGTTGTTGACAATGTTATGGATAGACTTGACCACATGTCAAAGACCATTTCATCCTTCACCGATTATTTTAATGTAAAACACACAACAGATTCATTTGCCCTAAATTCCCTTTTGTACAATACATATATCCTGATATCTGAGGAGATTGCAAGTAACAGTATAGATTTTGAGGTAAGATGGTTAAAAACAAACACCAGAATTAGATTTTTTCATGATTTGTCTATTAGTGATTTAGAGGAGACAATAATAAAAGGTGATACACACTATATTCAACAGGTGTTGTTAGCGCTCTTGAGAAATTCAATTGAATCAATCATCCAAAAACAAAAACTCCTTCAAACCGTTTCAGAAAGGGGGTTGATTCAGATATTACTTGATGACACAAAAGACTATCACATCATCAAGATTCAGGATAATGGAATCGGCATAGACCCTGAGATTGAAGATAGGATTTATGAACCATTCTTTACAACAAAGGAAAAGAGTTTTACCGTAGGATTAGGATTATACATGTCCAAAGTAATAATTGGGGAATACTTTAAAGGCAGACTTTATCATGAACATGTTGATAAAGGAGCAGTGTTTGTGATTGAGATACCAAAAGGCTAAATCTGTTGCTTTTCCCCATTTTAGATTTTTTATGCTAAACTGTAAAGTATGATAGATACCCTTCAAATATACGAAGAACTCAAAGAAGACATATCAGAGGTTGCAGCGAAAAAGATTGCTTCTTCAATTGGGAAGGTCTATACAGAACTTGCCAATATGGTCACAAAAACAGAGTTTAATGAACTAAAAGAGATTGTTAGAGAACTCGCGGAGGCACAGAAGAGAACGGAAGAAAAAGTAGAAGAACTCGCAGAGGCACAAAAGAGGACAGAACAGAAGGTTGAGGAACTCGCGGAGGCACAAAAAGCAACACAAAAGGAACTCAGAGAACTTATTGGCGAGCATAAAAAGACAAGACAACAAGTTGGCTCACTTTCTCATACAGTAGGTTATGTGCTTGAGGATAGAGCATACATTGGATTGCCAAAACTACTTAAAAGGGATTTTGATATTGAAATAATAAAACCAATAAGAAGAGACTATGTTGAGATATCACCCAATAGATTTGTTGAGATAAACATTATTGCAGAGGCAAGGATTAATAACAAAGATGGATGGATATTGGGAGATTGTAAGACACAGATAAAGAAAGCGGATGTGGATAGTTTTTTAGAAAACATCAAAAAACTTGATTATGTTCTAAAGGGAGAAAGGCTTCTTGTAATGGTAACCTTTCAAACCTCTCCCGCAGTAAGAAGGTATATACAGGATAAGGGGATTAAGTTGTATTTCTCTTATGAAATGCCTTTTATCTATTAAGCAGAATTTAAATACTAACACCCTTAAGATTGGCAATGTGCATGACATCCTTATCCCCTCTGCCTGAAAGGTTGACTACTATTATCTTATCCTTTGGCAAGGTTGGTGCAATTCTGATAGCCTCAGCAACAGCATGAGATGACTCAAGGGCAGGCATTATCCCCTCTGTCTCTGTAAGCAACTCAAAGGCTGACATTGCCAAATCATCAGTGATGTAAGTGTATTTTACCCGTTTTATATCTCTTAGATAGGAATGTTCAGGTCCAACAGATGCGTAGTCAAGCCCAGCGGATACAGAATGTGTTGACAATACATTGCCATCATCATCCTGAAGTAAGTAACTCTTACAACCTTGGAAAACCCCCAATGAGCCACTTGCAAAACGGGCTGCGTGTTTACCAATCTCTATTCCCAAACCACCAGCCTCCACACCAATCATCTCAACACCCAAATCCAAGAAATCATAAAACAAACCAATAGAATTACTGCCACCACCAACACAGGCTACAAGGATATCAGGATACCTGCCCTCATATTTGAGTATCTGTCTCTTTGTCTCTTTACCTATTATTGACTGAAAGTCCCTGACTATCATCGGAAACGGATGAGGGCCAAAAACAGTCCCCATCACATAGTGTGTGTTTTTAACATTTGTTGTCCAATCTCTGAGTGCCTCATTTATGGCATCTTTTAAGGTTTTTGAGCCTTGATTGACCTCATTGACATTTGCACCCAATAGCCTCATCCTAAAGACATTTAGTGCCTGTCTCTTCATGTCTTCTGACCCCATGTAGATATCGCACTTAAGACCTGTAAACGCAGCCCCTGTTGCGGTTGCAACGCCATGTTGTCCTGCCCCTGTCTCAGCTATGAGCCTTTCCTTTTTCATAATCTCTGCAAGCAGAGCCTGTCCTAATGCATTGTTTATCTTGTGAGCACCTGTGTGGGCAAGATCTTCCCGTTTGAGATATATCTTTGCACCACCTAATCTTTGGGTTAATCTCTTTGCAAAATACAAAGGGGTTGGTCTTCCTATGTAGGTGGCTTGAAGTTCCTTTAATCTCCTTTTGAATATCTCATTTCTTTTTGCTTGTTTATAGGCATTTTCAAGCTCAAGGAGTGCGGGCATTAATGTCTCTGGGACAAACCTTCCACCAAAACTACCGAAATATCCCTTTTTATCAGGCAGGTTTTTTTTCATATCCGTCTTATTATATTGATTTGTGTTATAATTTAGCAATTTTTTATGGATAATTACAGTGTAAAGGTTAAGATCTGTGGCATCACAAACCTTAAAGATGCCTTAATGGCTGTGGAGTTTGGAGCAGATGCATTGGGTTTTGTCTTTTTTAAGAAAAGCCCAAGGAATGTTGACCCTGTGATTGTCAGGGACATTATCAGAAAACTACCCCCTTTTATAAACACTGTGGGGGTTTTTGTAAATGAAGAGGTATCAGTGATTAATAAGGTAGTTGAATCAACTGGATTAGACTACATTCAATTACATGGGGATGAACCACCTGAAATATGTGCCTTGTGGAGAAAGGCATTTAAGGTATTTAGGGTGAGGGATTTTGTTGACCTTTCAGTGTTAGAAAGGTATGGATGTAGCACATTCTTGCTTGATACTTACTCAAAAGACACTTACGGTGGGACTGGACAGATATTCAACTGGGACATTGCTTTAGAGGCAAAGAGATTCGGTAATGTAATCCTTTCTGGTGGTCTAAATCCTGAAAATATCCAACAGGCAATAAGACATGTCATGCCATATGGTGTGGATGTAAGTTCAGGTGTTGAATCAGAGAGAAAAGGGATAAAAGATATGGAAAGGTTGAGGCTCTTTATACAAAGGGCTAAGACTGCTGTGAGGTAACCTTTATGATGGTCTTTACATTCCCTCGTGGATTAAAATCACCAATCACCTCAAGGTATCGGGGAGATAACTTTGAGTATAGTTCAGAAAAGATGATGTTTGTAACCTCTTCGTGTGAGATATATCTTTGCCTAAAGGAGTTTAGATAGAGCTTGAGTGATTTTAACTCAACAATCTTTTTATCAGGTTTATAATTGATGATAATTGTGGCAAAATCAGGATACCCAGAACGAGGACATAGGCAAGTAAATTCGGGAAATGTTATGTTTACCTCATACTGCCTTTCTGGGTTTGGATTATCCCAGATCTCTATCTCTGCCTTTTTTATTGCCTCTTCACCATATTTCATCTTGATATTTTACTTTAACAGGAGGAAAAATTGAAAGGTATTATACTTGCTGGTGGTAGTGGCACTAGGCTTTATCCTATTACAAAACCTGTGTGTAAACAACTACTTCCAATATACGACAAACCAATGATCTACTATCCACTATCTGTTCTCATGTTGGCAGGCATAAGAGAGATACTCATCATCTCTACACCAAGAGACCTGCCAAGGTTTGAGGAGATCTTTACTGATGGCTCAAATTTAGGACTGACTTTTAGATACAAGGTTCAGGACTATCCCAGAGGTTTAGCAGATGCCTTTATATTAGGCGAGGATTTCATTGGTGATGATTGTGTTACACTTGTGCTTGGTGACAACATCTTTTTTGGACACGGACTCACAGGGCTATTAAAAAGGTCTGTCCAAGAGGTAAAACAAAATGGTGGTGCAGTAGTCTTTGGTTATTATGTAAATGACCCTGAAAGGTATGGAGTGGTAGAATTTGATGCATCAGGCAAGGCAATATCTATTGAGGAAAAACCCAAAAACCCTAAATCTAACTATGCGGTGACTGGGCTTTACATATATGATAATTCAGTTATTGGTATTGCCAAAACCATCAAGCCTTCACACAGAGGGGAGATAGAAATAACCGATGTTAATAAGGCTTATCTCAAAGAAGGCAGGTTAAAGGTTGAGTTGTTAGGTCGTGGTTATGCATGGCTTGATACAGGGACTCCAGAAAGTCTTCTTGAGGCTGGTAATTTCATTGCTACGATTGAAAAGAGGCAGGGACTTAAGATAGCGTGTATTGAGGAAATCGCACTGACTATGGGTTTTATTGATAAAAACAGGTTTTTAGAACTTGCAAGTGGTTATAAAAATGACTACGGTAAGTATCTGATGGATCTACTCAAACAAAAGAGGTGAAAAAGTGCCATTTAAATTTACAAGATTGAGTCTTGACGGTGTTGTCCTTATAGAGCCAGTTGTATTTAGTGATGAGAGGGGATTTTTCCTTGAGACCTATAAGGCGTCTGATTTTATATCTGCGGGGATAACGGAAGGCTTTACACAAGAAAACCATTCTCGTTCCTTTAAAAATGTATTAAGAGGTCTGCACTATCAAATACATCCTTATGCACAAGGCAAACTTGTGAGGTGTATTTCTGGTGAGATATTGGATGTTGCAGTTGATATAAGAAGGGATTCAAAAGATTATAAAAGATGGTTTTCAGAGATACTCTCTGCTCAAAACTGTAAGATGCTATACATCCCCCCCGGATTTGCACATGGATTTTTGGTTTTGTCTGAAACTGCTGATGTGGTCTATCTTTGCACAAAGGAATATAGCCCAACGCATGATAGGGGTATTATCTGGAACGACCCAGACATTGCAATAGATTGGGGGATCACACAGCCAATTTTGTCTAAAAAGGATGCATCGCTTCCAAGATTGATTGATGCAGAAAATAATTTTTGAGATGAGGTAGAGATTGTGATTCAAAAGATATTGGTTACTGGTGGGGCAGGTTTCATTGGGAGTGAATTTGTAAGACAGGCTTTAGAGAGAGGATATAGGGTGGTTGTAATTGACTGTCTTACCTATGCGGGAGATAAAAAAAGACTAAAGGATGTCTTTAACGAGATAGTATTTTATGAGTCAGACATCGCAGATGTATCGTCAATATCTCAGATATTCAGAGATGAGCGACCTGAAATAGTTGTTCATTGGGCAGCTGAAAGCCATGTTGATAGAAGCATTTTAGATGCATCTCCTTTTCTAAAGACAAATATCATTGGCACAAAAACACTACTTGATGAGGCATTAAGACATAAGGTTGGCCTTTTTATTAATATCTCCACTGATGAGGTCTATGGTGAATTAGGGCAAGAGGGTCAGTTTGTTGAGACCACTCCACTTAATCCAAATTCCCCTTATTCTGTAAGTAAGGCATCACAAGATATGCTTGGTCGGGCTTATCACAGGACATACGGTTTGCCTGTAATAACCGTCAGACCCTCAAATAATTACGGTTATTGGCAGTATCCAGAAAAGTTTTTGCCAGTCATCATTTATAAGGCATATCATGATGAAAAGATACCGGTTTATGGCAAAGGTGAAAACATCAGAGAATGGCTGCATGTGAGGGATTGTGTAAATGGGGTGTTTAACATAATTCAACATGCAAAGGTGGGGGAGATTTATAACATCGGTGGTGGAAACGAGCGAAGGAATATAGATGTGGTAAAGGCTGTATTGAAGATAATTGGCAAACCAGAATCATTGATTGAATTTGTGGCTGATAGACCAGGCCACGACTTTAGATACAGTCTTAACTGTGAGAAGATAAAAAAGCAATGTGGATGGTCGCCACAGATTGATTTTGAAAAGGGACTAAAAGAAACGGTAGATTGGTATTTAGAGAACATGGATTGGGTATTGACAAAACTGGAGAATTTGAAAGAATATTGGCAGACGGTATATAAAAAACAAGGTGCTTAACGATTTTTCTTGAAAAAAAATCCTCAAGATAGTATGCTTATACAAGCGTATTTCAATTATTGCAAAGAAAGGAGGTGACAAAGGATGAAGAAGTTATTTGCTATTGCTTTGATAGCAATATTCATGTTTTCCTTTGGTTGTGTGACGAAAGATTATGTAAAACAGCAGATTGACCCGCTCGTTGACAGGATTAGTAAGTTAGAGGCAAAGGTATCAGCACTTGAGGCAAAGATAGATAAGGCTGAAAAGGATGCTGCTGAGGCAAAGAAACTCGCTACCGACGCCAAGGCAACCGCAATGGAGGCAAAGAAATTAGCCGAAGAGTGCTGTAAGAAGGCTGATGAGGCAGCACAGCGTGCAGAGGCAGCAGCAAAGCGTGCAGAGGCAGCAGCACAGCGTGCAGAGGATGCATTCTCAAAGTCAAAGAAGGCTTTTGAGTTGCAGCAAAAGAAATAGTCATCAACATCCTACACAGGCAGACATCGTTTCAGGTGTCTGCCTTTTTGTTTCTGTGATATCGGTAGGAACCCCGTTTTTTTCCCTGATTGCGTTGTAAAGTTTGATGGTATCTACCTTATCTAACAAACCTTGTTTGATAAGAAGATTAAGTGCCTCATCATAGAAGTTTGGTTTTTTATAACCCTCTATATCGTGCACCTCAACAAATATCCTACCACTTTTTTTACCGATCTTAACATTCTGATGGATTATGTTGACCTTTGTGCCTATAGACACTAAATCAAATAACACAGGGATATCCTCCGGATACAACCTCAAACACCCGTGAGTAACCCTTCTTCCTACAGCCCATGGTCTATTTGTCCCGTGTATAAGGTAACTACCACCTGAAAGTCTCAATGAATGTGTGCCAAGAGGATTATCAGGTCCTGGAGGGACAACGGCAGGTAGTTCTGGTCTTTCCTTTCTAATGGACTGCGGAGGATACCAGCTTGGTTTGTATGTCTTGTGTGTTATCTTAAATACACCAGTTGGAGTATCATTGCCTTCATCACCTATCCCTATTGGGAATGTCTTGATAAAGGTTTTTCCCTCTTTCTTAATAAACAGATACAGTCTCATCTCGGGAATATTAATCACTATACCTTCGTATGACTCTATGTTTGGCAGTATCCATTGTGTTGGTATTAATACCTCTTTTCCTGCACCGGGATAAAATGGATCAAGATGTCTATTAGCATCGGTTATCTCGTTGTAGCCTAAATTGAATCTCCTTGCAATCTCAATCAATGAGTCCTCTTTTGTGGTTGTATAGGTTGTTGTCTTGCCAAAAACAGTTTCTTCCTTATTGAAGACAAAGGTTGAAGACTCTGATGGATTTTGGAAACACATCAAGATGATGACTACGATGATTAAAGTTATATAAAGGTGTTTTTTTGCCATTTTAAAGTCAAATCAGATCGCTTAAAAAATTTGTATCCTTTTCATCAAATGATGCTCAATTATATACGGTAAGGTTGAAGTTTAACAACCTTGATAAACCTTGTCATTTAATCCTAATCAACAATCTACTCATCCCATCAATCTCAAACTCTTTGGTATCATAATGAACATCTTTATCCAATAAATCCAACTCATCTCTACCCCTTATACCTTTGCTGATAATGAAATAGCCGTTGTCCTTAAGGAGTGCCTTTGCCTTATCTATCAACTCTTGGAGTTTAAACAATGCCCTTGAGACAACCACATCAAACTTTCTATCTCTAACATTTTCAATCCTGTCTTGAATTATCTCAAGGTCTGTGAGTTTCAGTCTTTTTTTTAAGTCAAGTAAAAATGCACATCTCTTCCTTGAAGGTTCTATCAGTGTAAGTTTTAGTCCGTTGTTTAGTATCTTAAGAGGGATACCCGGAAACCCTGCCCCTGTGCCAATATCACATATGCTTGATGATTTATCCTCCAAGAAATAGTCATACAACAGGGAGTCTATGAAGTGTTTGTAGATAATCTCCTTTGGCTCAGTTATTGATGTGAGGTTATAAGCCTTATTCCACCTTAATAGTTCTTTAAGGTAGATGATAAATGTATCAATTAACCTCACATCTGGGTTTATGCCTATTGATGTAAGTGCTTTTGATATGATCTCACTTATGTTTGTGTCTGACTGCAATGTTTCTATACGATTATGTTTGTTTTCATGTATGGTATTAAGGCATCAGGCACTAAAACAGAACCGTCTTTTTGCTGATAGTTCTCAAGTATTGCCACGAGTGTCCTACCAATAGCAAGCCCTGAACCATTAAGTGTATGGACAAACTCAGTGCCTTTTTTACCTTCTCTTTTAAATCTGATGTTTGCCCTTCGCGCCTGAAAGTCTTCAAAATTTGAGCAGGAGGATATCTCTCTGTATCTTTGTTGACCGGGTAGCCATACCTCTATGTCGTATGTCTTTGCAGATGCAAAACCCATATCCCCAGTGCACAAAACCACCACACGATAAGGAAGGTTTAGTTTTTGTAATATCGTCTCTGCATCAAAGGTGAGTCTTTCAAGTTCATCATAAGAATCCTCTGGTCTTGTAAATTTGACCAACTCAACCTTGTTAAACTGATGTTGTCTGATTAGCCCCCTTACATCCTTGCCATGAGACCCTGCCTCTCTTCTAAAGCATGGGGTAAATGCAGTGTAGTAGATTGGCAAATCGGACTCCTTGAGGATCTCGTCCCTGTGGATGTTCGTTACTGGCACCTCTGCAGTAGGGATTAGATAGAGTTCTTCATCCCTTGTTTTGAAGAGTTCTTGTTCAAACTTTGGAAGTTGACCTGTGCCAGTCATGGACTCTCTGTTTACAAGTAGTGGCGGGAATACCTCAATGTATCCCTTCTCTGTGTGTTCATCAAGCATGAAGTTCATTATTGCCCTTTCAAGTTTAGCACCCAAACCCTTCATCACAGAAAACCTCGCCCCTGATATCTTGGCTCCCCTTTGAAAGTCAACGATATCAAGTTTCTCCGCGATATCCCAGTGGTTTAATGGCTCAAAGTCAAACTCTTTAGGCTCACCCCATTTTCTAACTACTACATTTTCTGTCTCATCCCTACCAAAGGGCACACTTTCATGTGGTATGTTTGGTATGTTTAGAAGAAATTCTGTTTGTCTGTCTTCAATAATCCTAATCTCATCTTCTATCTCCTTAATTCTATCCCCTACAAGCCTCATCTCCTGCATCATTTCTGAAACATCTACACCAGACTTCTTCAGCCTGCCTATATCTGTTGATACAATGTTTCTCTTATTGCGGAGTTCTTCGGTCTCTTTAAGTAGGCTCATCCTCTGACTGTTGTCCTTTAGAAAATGAGAGAAATCTAAGTCAAGCCCCCTCTTTTTCATAGCCTCAATGACAATATCTGTATTGTCTCTTACAAATCTGATGTCAAGCATAAATGGTTTCCCCCTCTATATTTAAAATCTACTCTGTAGTCCTTAATACAACAATACCCGGTCTGTTTTTTACATAGTTTATAAAAGACTGATCCACTACCTTACCCTTTATAGATGATGCATGTCTAAAGAGTATCTTGCCGTCTTTATCTCTTATGAAGATTCCCACATGACTAACATCAAGTCCTGCTTCATTGCTATAAATCCCTATGTAATCACCTGTTTTTAATCCATCAAGTATCCTTTTATCAATAAACCTTGATGGAATGTATATGATATTTCTTTGTATCACAGGGAAGCCATCAAGGTAAAACCGCCTACTTTTCTTTAGATTTAATCGCTTTTTTGTTGTTATGACCTTATCTCCTGCAATGAGTTTTGTCACATCCTTTGAGTGTGCATCTTTGTCATAAGCCCAGTCGGTAAAAAAATGCCTCCTATTTCTAAAGTCAACAATGCCGTCTCTGTATCTTACCACCTTTAGATTTGACTGAAAATCATCAAAATCACGGCTTCTGCTCAAAGCCTCAACATAGTCAATGAATGTAAAACAATCCACCTCTTTAAGGTTAATCACAAACACCTCTGTTTCATCACTACTACCAATAAGGGTTTTGTCGTTGTAAGGGATGCCCTTGAAAACTCCTGATATCCTTTCAATCTTATCAGACTTGTTTGTAAATTCCTTTGCAAGCAAATCGTTTATAACTTTAACGGAGAAGTTGCCCCACTCAATCTTGTTTTCATCTAACGCAGAGATTGATTTAGCAGATGCAACCATCATAATCACAATCAAGCATAAACATATTTGTTTCAACACACCTCCAGATTTACCCGTTCCTTGTATGCCTTTCTAATGCAACCAGTAAGATTGATATTGCAGCAGGTGTGATACCCGGTATCCTGCTTGCTTGTCCGATGTTAGAGGGTTTTATCTTCTTGAGTTTTTCCAATACCTCATTTGACAATCCCGGTATCCCTTCATACCTGAAGTCATCTGGTATCCTTCTTGATTCAAGTTTAGACATCCTTTCTGCAATCTCCAATTGTCTTTGTATGTATCCCTCATACTTCACCTCTATCTCAACTAACTGCGACACCTCTTTGGTTATCTCTGATGGAGAGATTGTGTTTATGAAATCCATGTCAATCTCTGGTCTTTTGAGGAGTTTTTCAAGGGTGATTACCTCGCTAATGGGTGATGTGCCTTTTTCTTGAAGTAATGCGTTTACATCAACCGATGGAAAGACCCTTGTCGTTTTAAGACGATGTATCTCATCTGCTACAGATTGTCTTCTGTGTTTAAATTCCTCAAATGTGTCATCATCAATCAGCCCAATATCCCTACCTTTTTGCATGAGTCTTACATCTGCATTATCATGCCTTAAGAGTAGTCTGTGTTCTGCACGGGAGGTAAACATCCTGTAGGGTTCGTTAGTCCCCTTTGTGACAAGGTCATCTATCAAAACCCCAATGTATGCCTCATCCCTTCTCAATATTAGGGGTTCTTTGCCTAAAATCTTCATAGTGGCATTAATCCCTGCAATGAGCCCTTGCCCTGCAGCCTCCTCGTAGCCTGATGTCCCGTTAATCTGACCTGCAAGAAATAGCCCTTTTATCTTCTTTGTCTCAAGCGTGTGATAAAGTTGTGTTGGAAAGACAAAGTCATACTCAATCGCATAGGCAGGTCTCATTATCTCAGCGTTTTGGAGTCCCGGAATGCTCCTTACAATCCTTAACTGGACATCGTAGGGCAGGCTTGTGGATATGCCATTTGCGTAGTATTCCTTTGTCTGTAAGCCTTCAGGTTCAAGGAAGACCTGATGTCTTTCCTTGTCTGAAAAACGCACAACCTTGTCTTCTATTGATGGACAGTATCTTGGACCTATACCTGTAATCCTTCCACCGTAAAGGGGTGAACGGTCTAAATTGCCCCTGATGATGTCATGAGTGGTCTGATTTGTGTATGTGATAAAACAGGGCAGTTGGGGATTGTGAATCTCCTTTGTTTTATATGAAAATGGGATTGGTGGGTCATCACCATATTGGGTCTCTGTCTGGCTAAAATCAATCGTCTTTGCGTCAAGACGGGGAGGGGTGCCTGTTTTTAATCTGCCTATCTCAAAACCCAATGATTTTAGGGAATCAGACAGTCCTATTGATGCAAACTCTCCTGCCCTGCCCGCAACAAACTGTTCAAGCCCTATGTGGATGAGACCTTTTAGGAATGTCCCTGTTGTAACAATCACTGCCTTTGCACCGTAGAAGACACCCAAGTTTGTAATCACACCGCATACGGTGCCGTCTTCAGTGATTATCTGCTCAACTATCCCCTGCTTGATAGTGAGATTTGGTTGCTCCTCAAGAGTCTTTCGCATGTGTTGTTTGTAAAGGTTTCTATCCGCTTGTGAACGCAATGCCCAAACAGCAGGTCCCTTTGATAGATTAAGCATCCTAAACTGAATCCCTGCAAAGTCAGCAGCCCTTGCCATCTCGCCACCAAGTGCATCAATCTCTCTAACAATATGCCCCTTAGCAAGACCGCCGATTGCAGGGTTACAAGACATGTGTCCGATGCTGTCTATGTTTATCGTAAATAGGCAGGTCTTCATCCCTAAACGAGATGATGCAAGTGCTGCCTCACATCCTGCATGCCCGCCACCAATGACGATTACATCGTAATCCGTTTCCTTAAATGGCATGGTTTATTCAATATCGGAGAGGTTTTTATCCTCAAATATCCTTTGTATCTCCTCTTCGGTTGTCCGCAATCTTGACCTGCAAAAACCTATCAATTCAGTTGCTCGTCTTACCTTTTGTGTAAGGTGGTCTATGTCAATCTCTTGGGATTCAATGTTTGAGACAATTTCTCTTAATTCATTCAATGCCTTCGAATAGGTAAGGTCTTCTGCATCCTTCATCCTTATTTTTTACCTCCTTTTGTTCAATCTTGACTATGCTATTAATCCTACCTTTATAAAGGATTGTTTCTATCACATCACCTTGTTTTACTTGATTTGCATCCCTTAATGCCTGTCCTTTCAACTTGGTTATACTGTATCCCCTTTTTAGTATGTTTTCAGGGTTTAAGAGCCTTATGCTTTCTTGTAATTTATCCACGGCGGAGATATGACTGTTTAAAAGGGAACTAACAGAAGAGATGAGTTTATTTGTCGTAATTTTCAATCCCCCAAGTGCCCTAATACTAAAGTTCTTTGCCCCAAAGATGAATCTATGCATGAGGTCGTTTAATTCTGTCTTTGAATCCAACACTATCCTCTGTGAGACGACCTTAATCCTGTGATAGACTTCCAAAATGGACTCCTCAAATCCCCTCACGCCTGACAGTATAAACTCTGCTACTGCTGTAGGGGTCTTCATACTCGTATGGGCAACCATGTCTGCTACGGATATATCCCTTTCATGTCCTATGCCAGTTATAACAGGAATTTGAAATTTAGCAATAGTCACAGCGAGGTCATAACCATCAAAACAACTAAGGTCTATACTTGAACCGCCCCCTCTTATCAATACCACCATGTCAAAGTCATCTATCTGATTTTCAATCTCTTTGAATGCCTTGATAATGGATTCTCCAGCCTCATCTCCTTGCATCAGTGCAGGGAATAACCTTGTGTAAAAAACATACCCATAGGGGTTTTGTAACAGTTGATTCATAAAATCCTCATATCCTGCTGCAGTGGGTGATGAAATAATCGCAATCCTTTGTGGCACTACAGCAAGGGGTATCGTTTTGTTTAAGCCTAATAGACCCTCTCTATGAAGTCTCTCAATTGTCTCCTTTTTCTTTAAAGCCATCTCGCCCATTGTGTATGTAGGGTCTATGTCTTTTATGGTTAGACCAAAACCATAAACCTCATGGAAATCAAGACTGCAAAGGATCATTATCTTCATGCCAACCTTGAGAGTCTCGCCTGTTGCTTGAGCAAACTTTTGGGTGAGCCTTCTGTAGTCATAAAGCCATAGATTAGCCTTTGATTGAGCGATTACCTTTTCATCCTGTTTTTCAACAAGGGTGATGTAGCAATGTCCTTTTTGGTTTTCTCTAATATCGGATATCTCGGCTACGACCCAATACAGTTCATCAAAGGACTCCTTGATAGTTGCCCTCACATCAGAGAGCAACTCACTTAGACTTATCGCATCTTTAATCATTCTTACCCCAATACTCTATCTTTACAACCTTTTCAGCATTGAGAGACCTTATGAAGTATTCGGCTGATGTATTTACATCCTCAATGTTGTAACTGCTAAAGGTGACCATTACCTTGTAGTCATTGTTGCCTAAAACAGGATACGAGCCAATCTTTATGCCTCTAATCCTTTCTGTGATATCGCTTAAGGTAAGTGCAATGGCACTCTCATACTCATTTACATAAACCTGTTTGATATACATTCGCTGACCAGTTTCAAGAATCTTTTTGATGTAAATCATCTTTCTCTGGAGGCACTGCGGAATTCCCGGCAGGATGAAGATGTTCTTAAACTTTATAAGTGGCAATCCTATATCATTATGTGCAATTACCTCGGCACCATCTGGTATTAAAGCCATCCTCTTTTGCACATCCGTTGGCTCTTTACCAATAATCCTTTTTAGATGCTCAAGTAAGATGTTGTCAATCTTTGTAGAAACCCCAAATCCCTTTGAAATGGCATCTATTGTCACATCATCATGTGTGGGTCCAATACCACCTGATGTAAAGACAACATCGTAAGACCTTGAAAACTCACATACACTCTGGCTTATCTCGTCTATCCTGTCCCTGATGATTATGACCCTTTCGGTCTCTATGCCAATATCACGCAGTTGTTCAATGATATAGTGAGAGTTTGTATCTCTGACCATACCGCTTAATATCTCATCACCAATAATAATGATACCAGCGTTTTTGTTTTCTTTACCCATATTGATATAAATTATAACCTAACCGATTAATATTGGGATAGAATTAAAAAGAGTCTTCCAGATATCTTGAAGATGGCATGGGAAATCCCTCCCTCTCTTGAAAGAAGGGCGATATTTAAGGAGGCAATGATGAAATACAGTTTAATCACAGGTGTTGCAGGATTTATTGGTGCAAAAACGGCTGAATTACTTTTAACTAACAATAAGCATGTCATAGGCATAGACAACATGAATGATTACTACGACACACGGCTAAAAAACCATAGATTAGATAATCTAAAGGGGCATAAAGCATTCGTATTTAGACAGATTGACATTGAAGACATCGAAAGCATTAAAGGATTGTTTCAAGAGTTTCAAATAGAGTCGGTTATCAACCTCGCAGCACGAGCAGGTGTCAGGTATAGCATCCAAAACCCTCATGTATATATGACCACAAATGCAATAGGCACACTAAATCTCCTTGAGTGCATGAAAGAAAATGGGGTTAAAAAGTTTGTCCTTGCATCTACCTCTTCGCTATATGCAGGACATCCTCTACCATTTACAGAGGAACAACCCGTGAATCAACCAATCTCACCTTATGCAGCGTCAAAGAAATCTGCAGAGGCAATAGCATATACATATCATTACCTCTATGGTATAGATGTTACAGTATTGCGATACTTTACCGTTTATGGACCTGCAGGAAGACCCGACATGAGCCCATTTAGGTTTATCAAATGGATATCAGAGGGTTTACCAGTGATGGTATTTGGTGATGGCAATCAATCAAGGGATTTCACATACATTGATGATATTGCAAGGGGGACGATATTGGGACTAAAAGAATTAGGCTTTGAGATAATAAATCTTGGCGGGGGAGTTAGTCCTTGCTCTATTAATGAGTTGATAAAAAAGATTGAAAAACTCGTTGGTAAGAAGGCAATCGTTAAATATTTAGCATCAAACAAGGCTGACATGTCTGAAACAATGGCAGACATCAGCAAGGCAAAAAGGATACTCAACTGGTCACCAACCATTGATTTAGACGAAGGACTCAAAGAGACAGTCAGGTGGCATCTTGAAAATAAGGAGATTGTAAAACACATTTCAGTCTAATTTTTGTGGTAATCACCTATATTTTATGGTAATAATATTTGAATCATAAAATCTCGACATTTACACAGGGGGGGTAAAAAATGTTTAGGAACTTAACAATAGGCAAAAAACTGGCATTTGGTTTTGGGATTGTAATATTACTCTTGGTAATTATCTCATCCTTTACACTTTATTCTATAAGTTCAACGAATACAAAGGTTCATCATCTGGATGATGGGGTAGATATGATTCTTTATGCATCAGAGATACAGAGAGAGGTAAATGCTATACATCTAAAAGTAAGGAAGATGATGCTTTTAGATGATGTTTCAAAAAGGCAAACAATATTTAAAGAGATTGAGGAACACAGAAAATACTACAGGAAGAGGTTAGAGGAGTTAGAGAAATTAACCACTACACAAGAAGGTAAAGAAAAGATTAAGAATCTCGTAAATGCATCAAACGAAACAAGGGATGCCAACAACAAGTCCATTCAACTGAGCCTTGCTGGGAAAAATCAGGAGGCAATAGAACTATACCTTAAAGAGGTCGAGGCAAAGGCAGGAAATCGAGAAAAGGCGCTTGAGGAATTGGTGCAGTTTTATTATAAGGATGCAAACAAACAGGTGGTGGAAATACACGAAATTTTACATTATGAGAGCATAATATTGGTGGTGCTTGTATGTGCAAGTGTGTTGTTTGCTATCCTTTTTAGCATATTCATATCTAAATCAATAAGAAAACCTGTAACAGAATTAAATGAGATACTTAAGAAGGTTGCTGATGGTGACCTTACTGTTGATATAAAAATACTGACTAAAGATGAGATTGGCATGATTAGTCGGTCAGTAAATGATGCGATAAAGAGCATAAAAACACTGATAGCAGAGTCAAAGACAATCTCAAGTTCGCTTGCCTCATCATCAAAACAGCTTTCTACCACTACTGAGGAGATATCTCATAATCTTAATTCACAAACAGAACGTGCCTCTCAGATAGCCTCATCAGCGGAAGAGATGGGTCAGACAGTAATTGATATAGCAAAGAATGCTGCAAATATATCAGAGGTAAGTAATTCAACTGCACAAGTAGCAAAGGAAGGCAAGGACATGACGGTAAATACAGCTAAAGAGATAAAGGTAATTGAGTCTTCAATATCAAAATTATCTGAGGTAATAGGTATATTAGGTGACCGTTCTCGTCAGATAGGAGAGATAGTAACTGTCATAAAGGATATTGCTGACCAGACTAATCTATTGGCATTAAATGCAGCTATTGAGGCAGCAAGGGCTGGAGAACAAGGCAGAGGATTTGCAGTAGTTGCAGATGAGGTAAGAAAGCTTGCCGAAAGAACCACAAAGGCAACGGATGAGATAGCAGAGATGATAAAAGGCATCCAGACAGAAGTAGATGTAGCTGAAGGTTCTATGCAAGATGCTACAAAGAAGGTATCAAATGGGGTTACATTGAGTGAAAAATCTGCAAATACCCTGCAGACGATACTAACTAAAACCCAAGAACTACAAGGGATGATTCAGCAGATTGCCAGTGCAACAGACGAGATGTCTTCAGTAACAGACCACATCGCACAAGACATAAGTGATATTGCAGAGGGTTCAAAGAGGATAAATTCAGCTGTCAAACAATCAGCACAGACATCAGGAGACATTGCAAGATTGGGTGAAGAATTGCACTCAGCGATTGGGAGATTTAGGGTCTAAATACCTTAATATTTCCATTTCATTCAAAGCACCATATGAGGTTTTCTTTTTTTGTAATCAAAAGTGCAATAGCACGGAAGTGGCTTTTTATTAAAATCCTTAAACTTGAACAGTATTTTTATTCAGTTTTTTCTGAAGCAATAACTATCGAAAATGTTGCTTTTATGGTTAAAAGATTATACTATAAATATTTTTTATAATATTAAGACGGAGGGATTGATGAAGATAAAAAAGACTCAAATAAAGGCAACACTACTTGCAGTAGTAACCCTTCTTCTCTTTCCTATCTTCGTATATGGAGCCGACAGGACTCCAATCAAGATAGGTTTTATTGGTGGTTTGACCGGAAGAAGCTCCGATTTAGGGATTCAAGGAAGAAACGGAGCCATGCTTGCCGTTGAAGAAATCAACCAGATGGGAGGTATTAACGGAAGGACTATCCAATTGCTCATAAGGGACGATAAACAAGACCAGCAGACTGCAATAAAAGAAGTACAAGGACTCCTTGACGAAGGGGTCATAGCCATAATTGGACACATGACAAGCAGTATGTCCGAGGTGACTCTGCCTCTTTTAAACGAGCGCAAGATTCCAATAATCAGCCCTACAGCAAGCACAAATAAACTGACAGGGATTGACGATTACTTTTTAAGGGTCATCAACCCTAACATACAACTTACAAGACTCATGGCAGACAATGCATATCGAAAACTAAGACTGCGCAAGATGGTAGCTGTCTATGACTTGTCTAATCGCACCTATTCAGAGGGATATATTAATGAATTTAAAACCTTTTTTGAGGGACAGGGAGGGAAGATTATCTCTACTTACACATTCAACACAGGGTCAAATGTCAGTTACAAAAAACTTGTAAGAGATATACTCCAAAGAAGCCCAGACGGACTGATCATCGCTACTGGTGCTTTAGATGCAGCAATGATTTGTCAGCATGTTAGGATGGCAGGTTCAAAGATTCCTATTCTCTCGAGCGGTTGGGCTCAAACTCCTGATTTCATCCGCCATGGTGGGACCGCTGTTGAAGGAGTGTTTTTTACCGCATATGTAGATTATGACAGTACAGAAAAACCTTTTGTTGAATTCAAGGAGAGATTCAAAGCCCGTTTTGGTCAAAATGAGCCGACCTTTGCGGCAGTCTTTGCTTATGAATCAGTCATGGTGATAAGGGATGCCCTAATGAGAAACATAGACACCAAACAATTAAAGGAGACTATCCTGAAGCAGAAGGTTTTTAGGGGATTGCAGGGCACTTTTGAGATAGATACTTATGGTGATGCGATACGAAAGGCATATATCGTCGTAGTTAATAAAGGTCGTTTTTCAATCAAGGAAAGATGAGAAGATTCGTTTTTAGCCTTAGCCATATCCTTATCTTATCCTTTGTGCTCATATCTGGGTTACCTATTCTTGTCATGGGTTTTATAACGGTAAAAATCATTAGTGCAGAGATTACCGATGATATAATATCAAAGAATCTCCTCCTTGCCCAATCTTTATCATCGGAAGTTCAGAGGTTCCTCGATACATCTCTCTCCGATCTGAGAGAGATAGAAGAGACAATTATAGTAAAAAATTTATTCAAGGTTGATAAGATAAACTCATACTTGGATTCCATTTTAAAAATCAAACCTTATTTTGAATCTATTGAAATCCTTGATGAAAATGCAACAGTGCGGTTTATGTCCCCTCTGGATGAAAATATCATCGGTATCAACCGTTCAGGTCAGCAGTTTTTCTCCCATGTAATGACCCACAAGAAACCCTACTGGTCTCAAATATTCATTTCCACTCAAACAGGCAATCCAACAGTAACGCTTGTCATTCCTGCAAAAGGATGGGTAATTGTGGGATATCTTAATTTATCGTCTCTAAACGCCATAACCGACAGAGTAAAGGTTGGGAGGCACGGGTATGCTTATATGACAGATCAGGACGGGACTTTTATCGCGCATCCAGACAAAAAAACGGTCATACAAAGGTTTAATCCGGGAATTCTAAACATTATGGAAACAAAGAAGAAGTCTTATGTAGAAAGCACTACATACCGCTATGAAAATCGTGAATATTTAGCAAGCCTTTCAACTGTTCCTAATACAGATTGGAGTGTTGTTGTGGTAGTCCCTACTGATGAGGCATTCTCACTCGTTAAAAGGATTAAGAACCTTTTTATACTGGAAACAGTTATTGTAGTCTTCCTCGCCTCATTGATTGCCTTTGTGAGTTTCCGGACAATCACACGCCCCCTTTCACGAATTGTCTTAGACACTCGCATGGTCGCTGCTGGGGATTATACCGTGAAGAAGATCCCCTCTGGTTACAGTGAGATTGACGAGATTATCAACAATTTTTATACAATGGCTGGGGCTATAAAGGATCGTGAAGAGGCTTTAAAGAAGAGCAGGGAAACACTCCAGGCGTTTTTTGACGCCGTCAATGAGACTATGGTGCTCATTGACCAAAATGGCAAAGTCCTTTTATCAAACAGAACCGCTGCCGAGAGGTTAGGGAAGACTGTAGAGGAGTTCGTAGGAACCTGTATATACGACTATTTCGCACCTGATATGGCGAAATACAGAAAGGAACAATACGACAAGACCATTTCGTCAGGTGAGCCTGTCTCTTTTCAGGATGCAAGTGAAGGGAGATACTATGAACATCACTGTTTTCCAGTTCCTGATGGAAATGGAGTTGCAATATTCATTCAGGATATTACAGAGCGAAAGTTGGCTGAGGAAGAAAGGGAGAAGCTAATTGCTGAGCTAAAATCTGCCATAGCAGAGGTTAAGACCTTGAGTGGGCTGCTCCCTATTTGTGCTAATTGCAAAAAGATTCGTAACGACAAAGGATACTGGGAGCAAATAGAAGTTTATATAAGGGATCACACAGATGCGAATTTTAGCCACAGTATATGCCCTCAATGTGCAGAGAAGTTGTATCCTGAATACTATAAAGGTAAAGGTAAAATCAGAGACTAATTGAACGGTAGATATTTTTAAGGTTTATAGTAACTTATGACAAAGTAGATTGTTACTTAAAATGAGGATTAAGAATAGTAGCAGAGAACTAAGCAAAATTCGTAGCCTAAATTTCAGTGAAATAAATTTTTTACAAAAAACAAAGATCAAGAAAAGCCTTTCGTAACTCTTACACAAAAACAGTTTACATACTACATTATCACTAAATCTGCCTTAAGTGCGCCTGATGCCTTTATTGCCTGAAGTATTGCTACCAGATCCTTTGGGGTAACTCCAAGCGTATTTAGTGCCTTTGTGAGTTGTCCAATTGTAGCACCTTTTATCTCTGTAAGTGATGCCTTTTTCTCTTCAACCTTTACATCTGTCTGTTGTGTAACAACCGTCTGTGCACCTGCAGGTGCAAGTGGTGATGGTTGAGATACAACAGGCTCTGATTTAATCTGTATAGTCAAGCCCCCGTGAGAAAGTGCCACTGGACTTATACGGACATTTTCACCAATGACCACTGTTCCAGTTCTTTCATTGACAACCACCCTTGCAGGTGTGTCAACCTTTACCTCAAGTGTTTCAAGGGATGCCATCAGGTCAACCACCCTGTTTGAATACTCCTCTGGCACAGTGATACTGATATTTGAAGGACTCTCTGCCTTTGCATATTGCCCTTTGAGAAATGAGTTTATCCTTTCTGCAGTAGCCTTTGCTGTGGTCAAGTCTTGTGTCATGAGATTCAGGTCAATCCTGTCTTTTTTATTTAGTTGCACAGGCACCTCTGCCTCTACTATCGCACCATTTGGTATGGTGCCAACATTCGGATGATTTTTGATTGCCTGAGCCCCTGTGCCACCAGCCAAAAAACCACCAATTGAAATAGGACCCTGTGCTAATGCGTAAACCTTGCCATCAGGACCTTTAAGTGGTGTTAGTATCAATGTCCCACCTTGAAGACTCTTTGCATCACCAATGGATGATACCTGCACATCTACCCTTGAGCCCGGTTTTACCATTGTTTGTAGTCTTGCTGTAACCATCACTGCAGCGATGTTTTTTGTCTTTCCTTTTATGTCTGCAGGGTTTACAGTAATCCCCATCTTTGTTAGCATATTAGCAAATGGCTGAAATATGTATGTTCCATCCTTATCGCCAGTGCCATTTAGACCAACGACGATGCCATATCCCACAAGTTCATTCTCCCTGATGCCAGAAAAGTTGGCAATGTCTTTTATCCTCTCTGCATAAGCACTACCAACGAGACAAAAGATTAAAAGGATGTTTAGGATTGTCATTTTCATCATAAAATACACCCCTTATCTAAAATGGCCAGATGCTGTCAATGAATCTTGTAAACCAGCCCTGTGATTGTTTATCTGACAATACCCCATCTCCCACCAAGTAAATCTGGGCATCTGCTACATATTGAGATTGAACAGTGTTGTTTGATGATATGTTGTCAGGATTTACTATGCCCCTAAAGACAAGTATCTCCTTTTCATTGTTGGCAAGTATCTCTTTTCTTGACTCAATCACGAGATTGCCATTTGGTAAGACCTCCATTACCTTGGCGGTAATCGTAGCAGTTAGTTTACCTTCACGGGTAGTATCCCCCTTGCCTGCAAAGTTTGATTTAGCACTACCTTTTACAGTCGGGGTAAAATGCATAAACTTCCTGCCAATCTCAAGACTTGCACTGGTGGGTAGTCCTAACATATCAGACACACTATCATCTTGTGTTGCAGTCTTACTTGAGTTTGTGGTTGCCTTTTTAGAAGCAGCAGATTGTTCGCTAATGATCACAGTAACAAGGTCATTGACACGCCTTGCCTTCCTGTCTTCATATAGACTTGCTGTATCACGCCACAATGAGCCTTCAGAGGTCTTAATCCTCTTGTTTGTATCCTGTGTATCATAATATCTATCTGGCATCGGGGCTTCCCTTATCTCCCTTGCCTCTCTTAAGGTATTGCACCCGTATAAACTTACAAATACAATCAAAACCAGTAGTATCTTCATTGAAATACACCTCCTTAAGATGTTCATAGTCTAACCCTAACTTGACCTTGAGATACCAGCAACCCCTGAATCTCCTTTTTTGTAGTCTCACAATACACCCTTGCAATGCCGCCTAATGCCGCATCAGCCTTGAGTGTTCCTTGAGTTGAAAGCACCACATTGTCTATCTCAAGGGTAACATTTACCTTCTGTCCTCTCTTTATCGTAATCGTATCTGAAACATGTGATTCCCTTAATACAACCCCTTGACCTAATGCAATCTGTGTGATCTTTCCTTGTATCTTGTCTTTGGAGGTAATAGTGCCCGGCAAAATCCTTGACATCTTCTGTTTTACGGGGTAAAAGTCTTCGGGATTTATGGTTACACCCTTTTGCAAATGTCTTGAGGTGACAAAAACCTCTACTGATTGGTCAAATGCCACATCAAAGAGTATATGGGTAAGACCCTGCATTTTATCATCAAGTATTGCAACATATTGTGCCTTGTTTTTACCTGAAAACCTATCCATCTGAACCTTTTTAAGTATCTTTGGCTGACCATTGTTGAGGATGTCTTGACCCTTAACTATCCTCATGTTTGTTATCTCAACATCAAAGCCTGTCCTTTTTGAAAGGTCGTCTGCAATGAGATATTGAATGGTATCCATGGTGGTGTCAGTTGCATAGAGTGGATACCATGAAAAGAGCAAAAAGATGATTATGGTAGATGTTCTTGCTATCATTATCTCTTCATCCCTGCTGATGTCTGAAGCATCTCATCAGATGCCTGCACAGCCTTTGTATTTAGTTCAAACGCCCTTTGAGCGATAATGAGGTTTGCCAACTCCTCCACAACATTTACATTAGACATCTCAAGGAATTTCTGATTTAGGGTCCCTCTGCCTTCAGTCCCCGGTTGCCCTGTGATTGGCTCTCCTGATGCATCGGTCTGAAGGAAAAGATTTTTACCAATCGCCTGAAGTCCAGCAGGATTGACAAACCTTGCTATTTCAATGGCTCCTATCTCAACTGGTGTGGTTGCCCCCGCCTGAAGCACTGTAACCCTACCATCATATCCAACGGTGATCTGTGTGGTATCTGCTGGCACTGTGATTGCTGGCTCAAGGAGATAACCATCTGAATTGACAACTCTGCCGTCTCTATCCAATTTAAAGGCACCTGCTCGGGAATATGCAATGGTGCCATCTGGCATAGTTATCTGGAAAAAACCCTGTCCTTCAATGACTAAATCAAGGTCATTGCCTGTATAGATAAAATCCCCTTGTGTAAAGAGTTTCTGCACGGCTACGGGTCTAACACCTAATCCAACCTGTATCCCTGATGGTATCTGAATGCCTTCACTTGATGGTGCACCCGGTGCCTTAATCGTCTGATAAAGCAAATCCTGAAAATCTGCCCTACCTCTTTTAAAGCCAACAGTGTTGACATTTGCAAGGTTATGCGAAATGACATCCACATTGAGCTGTTGGGCATGCATCCCTGTTGCTGCTGTAAAAAGTGACCTTATCATCTAAAAACCTCCTTTTAAGCCTTCACTATGTCTGAAACTGTCCTTTTTGCAAGGTCATCAAAACTCTGGATGACCTTTTGGGCGGTTTCATATTGTTTTAATGCAGTGATTATTCCTACCATCTCCCTGATTGGATTAGTGTTTGACATCTCAAGTGCACCCTGCATCACCTGACCATTTCCAAGCCCTACCTCTGAGCCACTAAACAATGAGTCAGATACATGCTCAATGTTTTCAACCTTTGCAACCTTTATCTGTGCAACAAGGTTTTGTTCAACATACACATTGCCATCAGGTGAGATATTAATCCCATTGCCCTGTATATTTATCCTTTGATTTGCCCTATCTAATACATAATTCCCACTCTGTGTGACAAGAAATCCGTCCTTATTCCTTGTAAAATTACCGTTTCTTGTAAAAAACCTTTGTCCTTTGTTGTCTTCTATTGTAAAAAAACCCTCTCCAGAGATTGCTAAATCAAGAGGGTTATTCGTTGTTTTTATAGCCCCTTGCATTGTGTCAATCTTGTAATTTGTAAATGTTGCCATTGCACGGGCATCCTTATACACCACCTTTTGAGGTTCAGCAATGCCCTCCAGCACAGGATACATCCTTGATGAAAATGAACTCCTCTTAAACCCTGTTGTGTTGACATTTGCAAGGTTGTTGGTAACGATGTCCATCTCACGAGACCTCAACACCGCACCTGTCATCGCTACATATACGCCCCTAAACATCCTACCTCCAAATAAGGTATTTTTATCAGGTAATAGCAATTATAGTGCCATTATTTTTTTGCTTTTTAACGCCCTTTGGCATCCTAAAGGATTACTTTTTGAGATTTACAGCAGATAAGAGAACAGGATGAGAGGAAAATATTTCCTACTTGAACAAGAAAATTATACAACTACATCTAATAATGCCTTGTCTGGTGATTTCCTTTCAGCCTCGTTTGAGGAGTCGTTTTTGGATGGTCTTTTCTTTAAGGGTTTTTTGATAAACACAAACGGCTTTTGTGTCTTTTTTGCATACACAGATTTAAATGTCTCACCTACTGACGCATCAGGTCTCATATAACCGTTATCGTTAAGTAAGACGCCTTCTTAACAATAACCGTTTTTGTCAGCGTAGTAAGGGGATGTGAAATCCCCCTCCTTATTAAAGAGGGGGATTTGGTTTGGTCGTTTTAAGGGAAATTGACCGTTACCGTTGTGTCTGCATTAAGTTCTCTGATTGTGACGGCATTT
>JAOAGP010000061.1 GCA_026415695.1 Thermodesulfovibrionales bacterium
AGCAAGCTCCCATTCCCAAAGAAATTAAGAAGGGTACCAGAGATAGCCGCTAAGCATCATGAAAAGTTGGATGGCACAGGATATCCTTTTGGTTCAAAGGATGAGGATATCCCCTATCAGTCAAGGATTCTTGCCATTGCCGATGTCTTTGAGGCACTGACAGCACATGATAGACCTTATAAAAAGGCAATGCCTATATCACAGGCATTGAAGATACTTGGTTTTATGCAAAAGGATGGGCATATAGACAAGGATATCTATGAATTGTTTATACGGAAGAAGATATATAAAGACTATGCACAGCGGGAGCTCAAGCCAGAGCAGTTAGATTGCGATTAAAATTAAAAAACCCGAGATAAAATTTTTATCTCGGGTTTTTTATTACCTAACTGTGTTAGCCACAGGGTCTGTTTTGTTAATCCTTTAGTCTAAATCCTGAAACTGATTCTTTTAGTTTCTCTGATATCTTTGTGAGGTTGTTGACCTCTTGCATGACATCATCTGCCATCTTTTCCATCTCTTGAGCAATGTTTGAGGTCTTTTCAATGTTTCTTGCCACCTCTTCAGATGCAGCAGATTGTTCATCAACAGCAGTTGCAATCTGTGTAATCTGGTCTCTCACCCTCTGCACAGCATCCACTATGTGGTTGAGGGATTCCCCAACCTCTCTGATGTAATCCGTTGCCTTTGTAACCTGTCCGGATGCCTCTTCCATAGATTTTGTGGTCTGTTCGGATTCTGCCTGCACTGCAGATATCTTTTCAGAAATCTCAGCTGTTGCCTTGATAGTCCTTTCTGCAAGTTTCCTTACCTCATCTGCAACGACAGCAAAACCCCTTCCCTGCTCGCCTGCCCTTGCAGCCTCAATAGCAGCATTTAATGCCAATAAGTTGGTCTGGTCAGCAATATCCTTAATCACCGTTACAATATCTCCGATCTCACCAACCCTGCTATTTAGTTTCTCAACCATTGATGCCAATTCAACCGTTGATGTATAAACTCCGTTTACGGTTGTTACTGCACCATCGGCTACCTCTTTACCCTTTGCTGCAGTTTCCATAGCCTCTGCTGATGTCTCTGACGCAACAGACGCGTTTCTTGCTATGTCTGTTATAGTCTGACTCATCTCCTCTGCTGCAGTTGCAATCTGTGATGCCTGCATTGACTGGTTTTTAGCACCGTCTGATGTCTTTATTGCCCTACTCTTTAACACATCCACACTTGATATTACATTTTGTGCTGAGATAAGCACACCTTTTATCATTCTGTTAAACGATTCTGTCATTGAATTCATCTGCATAATGGTCTGACCGATGTCATCCGTGTTTTTGGATTCTAATCTTGCGGTAAGGTCTCCTTCTGCTATCTTGTGAAGGGCGTTTCTAATGTTTCCAACTGGGACGATGGCGAGTTTTTTGACAAGAATATAAATTAGAACGATCAACATTGCAATGATTACAGTGCCTAAAATGAGTGTTTGTAGAAGGGTTGTGTTTACTGATGCCTGCATAGGTTTGAGGTCGGCAATAATCTCAAATGCGCCTCTCTGTTCACCTGCTGACCAGCCTTCCATTTTTAGCCCTAAAGGGTCTAACCCTTTACCTTCTGGGTAATCTTTGATAGTTCCATGACACATCATGCACTCTTGCGTTAGGGTTATAGGTCTCATGTATCTAAGTGCATTTATTTCCTTGTCGACTACCCACAGTTCTTCTAATTTACCAGCGGACATCTTCTGCAGCATCTCTTTTTCTTTTGGTGTTGCCTCATTTGCCTTGTTTCGTGCCTGCTCTCTTGTAACCCTAAATTCATATCCCACCTTTGCAGAATCAACCTTCGCGGCAGTCCATGATGCAACAATCGGAATAGTATAGTAATAATCAGTAGTCCTTGCCCTTTTGATTATCTCATCCTGATCCTTGGCATCCCCTATCTTTTCTCTGAGTTCTTTGAGCATCCTTGCATCGTCAAATGCCCTATGTTTTGCCCTAAGGTTTGCTATGAACTGTCTTGCATTTTCAGACTGCATAGTAACAGCCCTTGCCTTTGCTATGATGTTTTTCATCTCGGTGTCTTCAATCTTTTCTTTGATAAAGATGAAGTTTACAAAATAACTGACAACGAAACTTATAACGACGAGTATTATTATTTTTGTTCCAAAATTCATACTCCTTAAGAAACCACCTTGTGTTTCTTCTTTCATAGCGTTTATCTCCTCCGTTTAATGAAGAAATTTTTATTCAAACCCTCGCATTGCTTAAATCAAGCACATAGAGAGTATGAATTATCAAGCGTTTAAATTTATCAGAAAACATATCAATAATCAAGGATATTTTTTCTTTAAGGGTTAAATGACAATATATCTTACTGTTCATAGGGTATGCTGCTTTCATCATTGTTGTTGTTTTCTTCCTTTTCAACCACCCTCGCTATAGCAACAAGCTTCTGATCCTCCTTAAGACCCATCAATCTCACCCCTTGTGTATCCCTTCCAGAAATCTTTATATCACTTGCTGCCAGTTTTATGAGCTTCTTACTACTTGACATCAGTATAACCTTATCGTCTTCTTTAACCTGTATAACACCAACCACATCTCCACCCTTTGCCGTCACCTTTATTGATTTGACACCCTTACCACCTCTGTTGTGACGAGGGTATTCTTCTATCCTTGTCCTTTTACCCAAGCCATTTTCAGTAACTGTAAGTAGTGTTGAATCATCTTCAATGATGTCAGCAGATACAACCACATCGCCACTTGCCAGTTTTATACCTCTTACTCCCATTGAAGTCCTGCCAGTTGCCCGTATGTTGTCTTCGTGGAATCTCTTCGCCAGACCCTTCTTTGTAGCGATGATAATGTCATGACTCCCATCGGTCTTTCTCACTGATATGAGTTCGTCATTTTCATCAAGGGTTATTGCCCTGATGCCGATTTTTCTTATGTTACTAAATTCTGATAGGGCTGTCTTCTTAACAGTTCCGTTTTTTGTAAATAAGACAAGATAGCCATCCTTGAAATCACTTACATTGAAGGCTGTGGTTATCCTCTCGTCATCTTGTAGGTTTTCTATGAGGTTTTTGATGTGCTTTCCTTTGCTTTGTCTTCCAGCCTCTTCAATCTCATAGACCATTTTGGAATATACAATCCCCTTGTTGGAAAATAAAAGGATGTAGTCATGGTTAGGTCCGGTCATGAGGTGCTCAACATAGTCTTCATCGCTTGTCTCAACCCCTAAAGTCCCTACGCCAGCCCTTTGTTGTTGTCTGTAAACGGCTACTGGGGTTCTTTTTATGTAACCATTCTTTGTTATTGTGATGACCATATCTTCGTTTGGAATTATGTCTTTTGGGGTTATTTCTGCTATGTCTGGGACTATCTCGGTCCTTCGTTCATCACCAAATCTTCTCTTTATGTCCTCTAATTCGGTCTTGATTATCTGGACAACCCTTTCGTTTCTTGCAAGGATGTCCTTTAAATCATCAATAGTCAGCATGGTGTCTTGTAAATCCTTTATAATTTTAGACCTCTCAAGGCCGGTGAGTCTTTGTAGCCTCATATCAAGTATCGCCTTTGCCTGGATGTCAGTAAGAGAAAATCTACCTATGAGTGTTGTTTTTGCCTCATCTGGTGTAGAAGCCCCCCTGATGATGCTTATTATCTCGTCAAGATGGTCAAGGGCTATCTTGAGGCCCTCAAGGATGTGCGCCTTTTGAATTGCATTTTTTAGGTCAAATCTTGTCCTTCTGATGATAACCTGATGTCTGTGTTTTAGAAATAGTGTTAGTATTTCTTTAAGGTTGAGTATCTTGGGTTGACCGTCAACAAGTGCAAGCATGATGATACTAAAGGATGTTTCTAATTGGGTGTGTTTGTAGAGGTTGTTTAGTATTATCTCGGGTAGCTCACCTCTTTTTATCTCTATTACGATGCGAATTCCCTCTTTCTTTGATGACTCATCACGGATTGCACTGATGCCTTCAAGCCTTTTCTCCCTTACTAAGTCTGCAATGCTTTCAACCAATTTAGACTTATCAACCTGATATGGTATTTCCTTTATGATGATTTGTGAACCTGAACCCTTGTCTTTATCAATGATAACAGCCTTTGCCCTTACCTTTATAATGCCCTTACCAGTTGTGTAGGCACTCCTTATCCCTTCTTTACCGTGAATCCTTGCACCTGTTGGAAAGTCTGGCCCTTCAATAATCGTCATGATTTCATCAATGCTAACATCAGGATTATCAATTATCTTTATTAATGCATCAATTACCTCTGTTAGGTTATGTGGGGGGATACTTGTAGCCATGCCAACTGCAATACCAGTTGAACCATTGATGATAAGATTAGGTATCTTTGTGGGTAAGACAATAGGTTCTTCTGTGGTTTCATCAAAATTGGGTCTGAAATCTACTGTGTCCTTATCTATATCTTCTAAAAACTCCTCTGCAATCTTTGATAGCCTCGCCTCTGTATATCTGTATGCGGCAGCAGGGTCTCCGTCAATTGAGCCAAAGTTACCCTGCCCATCAATGAGGACATACCTCATGTTGAAATCTTGGGCAAGTCTGACAAGGGTGTCATAAACTGCACTATCACCGTGTGGATGATATTTCTTGAGGACCTCGCCTACAACACCAGCACATTTTGAGTATTTCTTGTCTGAAAGGAGCCCCTCTCTAAACATCGCATAAAGTATCCTTCTTTGGACTGGTTTTAAACCATCCTTTACCTCTGGAAGAGCCCTACCTACTATCACACTCATTGCGTAATCAAGGTAGCTCATCTTCATCTCGTCTTCAAGATTTACGGTTAAATACGGAGTGTTAAAAAGCGACATAAATTACCACCTTTTTGGGATAAATTATTAAAAAACCTTAATATTATAACATATTTCGGGGCTTTTATGTTGTTTAAAAGATGTTTATGTGTTGTTTTGAAATGCTAAATTTGTATTGTAATATTTAATCAATCAAAATGTTCAAAGCCCTTTGGTAGTAATGGATGAATCTTACCATCTTCATCAAGATAGCATCTATTGCTATCAGTAATCTCACCGATGATGTAAAAATCCTTGTCAGGTTTATATTTGTTATTATTGTTAGCAACAGCACTGCGAGGCAGGGTAAATAGAAGCCTGTAATCCTCACCTCCGTTTAGGATTAGTTCTTTTGCGTTTAATCCCAATATCTGACACAAACTTTGAAGATTCTTTGATACAGGTATCTTGTTTAATTCTATCAATGCACCAACCCCACTATTATCACAGATCCTGTTTAAATCCTTGCTTAAGCCATCACTTGTATCTATACAAGATGTAGCAAAACGCTCAACCACCTCTAATCTCTTTACAATTGGCATTAGATGGTGTGATACAAAAGGGGCTATTTCATTAAAGCTAATGGAGACTGTTGTCTTACCTACAGTTAATTCAACTACCTTATCATTGATAATGCTGATGTTCCTGCACTTTTTAATCATCCTGCAAAGAGATTGTTTCATACATGAAAGTATCTTTAATCCAAGTGCTGAATCACCTAATGAGCCAGATAAACATACCAAATCACCCACATTTGCACCACTTCTCAACACATGTCTCTGAGCCTTACCAATTATGGTGGCTGATACAGTGGTGTGTTTTTTTACAGCACAGAGGTCTCCGCCTAATAGTTTAAGATTATACAGCCTTGTTGCATCAGCAATACCATCATAAAAATCCCAGAAAAATGCCTCTTTTGTACTTGGGGGAAGACCAACATTTAAAAATGCTGCGGTAGGGATGCCGCCAGTTGCATATATATCACTAACATTTACGGAAATGAGTTTAAAGCCTAATGAATACCCAGATGTGTATGAGGGGTTAAAGTGTATCCCCTCATTCATCATATCTGTAGTTATGAGGATGTTTTTACCTTTGATGGATAAAACCGCACAGTCATCGCCAATGGATTGTATTACATCATTACTTTTTACCTGAAATCTTTTTTGGACTTCCTTCAGGAGATTGTCTTCGCCTACTTGTCTTATTAACCTTTTTGTTTTCATCCTTTTTTGTTGTTGTTTTCTTGTGATTAGTATCGTTAAGGGCGACCTTTAACACCTCCTGCATGTCATCTGCAAGGATGAAGTTCATGCCCTCTTTCACATACTTTGGCATGTCATCTAAGTCTTTCTTATTCCTTTTTGGTATGATTACCGTGGTTATACCCATACGCTTTGCTGCAAGGGTTTTTTCCTTTAAACCACCGATAGGCAAGACCCTCCCCCTTAATGTTACCTCTCCCGTCATTGCCACATCCCTATTAACAGGTTTACCAGAAAATACTGATGCTATAGCAGTTGCCATAGTAATACCTGCTGATGGCCCATCCTTTGGAATCGCACCGGCAGGGACATGGATGTGTAGATCTACCTTTGAAAAGATGTCTTCTTTGATGTTTAGCTTCTTTGCAGAGGATTTTATGTAACTTAAGGCAGCCTGTGCTGATTCCTTCATAACATCACCGAGTTGACCAGTAAGTGTGAGGTGTCCTTTGCCTTTCATGGTAGTGGCTTCAACATAGATAATATCACCACCTGCTTCAGTCCATGCCAATCCAGTCGCCACACCTACCTCACTCTTTTTCATTTCTTCTTCAGGTAGATACTTTGGCACGCCAAGATACTTTTGGATGTTTGCAGATGTAATGGAAAATCTCCTTACCTTGTCTTCTGCCACCTTTTTAGCAACCTTTCTACAGAGGTTTGCTATCTCTCTCTCAAGGTTTCTAACACCTGCCTCCCTTGTGTAGTGTGATATAATCCTTGAGATAGCAGACTGTTTTATGCTCAATATCTTCTCAGTAATACCATGCTCTTCTAATTGTTTTGGTATTAGATATTTTTTAGCAATTTCAATCTTTTCCTCCTCTGTATAACCAGAAAGGTATATAATCTCCATCCTGTCCTTAAGCGGACCTGGGATTGTGTCTGCAAGGTTTCCCGTTGTTATAAACATCACATTAGAAAGGTCAAAAGGCACTGCAAGGTAATGGTCCATGAATGAGTTATTCTGCTCTGGGTCTAAAACCTCTAACAACGCTGATGAAGGGTCTCCCCTGAAATCGGTGCCTATCTTGTCTATCTCATCAAGCATGAAGACTGGATTGTTAGTCCCAGCAGTCTTAAGCCCTTGAATTATCCTACCCGGTAATGCACCCACATATGTCCTTCTATGGCCTCTAATCTCTGCCTCATCCCTCACACCGCCTAAAGACATGCGTATAAACTCTCTGCCCAATGCACGAGCTATTGAGCGTCCTAACGATGTCTTTCCAACACCTGGAGGTCCGATAAAACAAAGGATTGGTCCTTTCATCTTTTCTTTGAGTTTTCTGACGCTTAGATATTCAAGTATCCTCTCCTTGACCTTTTCTAAATCGTAGTGATCCTCGTTGAGAACCTTCTCTGCCTCTTTGATATCAAGTCTGTCTTTGGTGGATTTAGACCAAGGCAGCTCTGTCATCCACTCAAGGTATGTCCTAATGGTTGCGGCCTCGGCACTGTCGGGATGCATCTTTTCAAGCCTTTTTATCTGCTTTTCAACCTCTTTAAATACCTTTTCAGGCATGCCAGCCTCTTCTGCCCTTTTTCTAAATTCCTTTATCTCTTCAGCCTTTTCATCCATATCCCCCAATTCCCTCTGAATAGCCTTTAGCTGTTCACGGAGGAAGTATTCCCTTTGTGTCTTGTCTATCTCACCCCTTGCATCAGTTTGTATCTTTTGCTGGATTGTTAAGACCTGTATCTCCCTTTCTAAAATCTCTCCTACCTTCTTGAGTCTTTGTATTGGATTTGTTATCTCAAGTATCTCTTGAGCCTGCTCTGTCTTAAGCCCTAAATTTGACGCAACAATATCAGCAAGTCGTCCTGCATCATCAATGTTTTCAATAATCATCATCACATCAGGCATTGCTGGCTTACCTAATGATATGACCTTTTCTAATTGTTCCTTTGTATTTCTAATGAGCGCCTCTTTTTCAAGGCCAATGTCTTTCTTTATCTTGTCATCATCCAGCTTTGATGTCTCTGCCATGTAGAAAGGCTCTGTCTGTGTGTAATTATCTATCCTTGCCTTATTCAGTCCCTGCACTAATATCTTTACCCTTCCGTCGGGCAGTTTTAGCATCCTCATAATCATGCATACGGTTCCGACTGTGTAAAGGTCTTCTGGAGTGGGGTTTTCAACATTCATGTCTTTTTGAGCAACTAAAAGGATCATTCTATTTGCGTTTAGCGAATGGTCTATTGCCTTGATTGAGACATCTCTACCCACAAAAAGCGGGACTATCATGTAAGGAAAAACTACTATATCTCTGACAGGTAATACTGGTAAGATACTCGGTATTTCTAACTGTTCGTTTGTATTTTTATTTTGTTCTGTCATAAATCTTCTACCTCCCTATGTTATTGTTACTTCTTTAGAGCCTGTTTATTGGTATTGAAATCCCGTTGCTCGGTATCTTTTTAAACCTCACTAATAAAACACCCTTTTCATAAGTGGAATAACCTGACATGATATCTACAGGCACAGGAATATTTAGCATCCTTTTAAAGCCCTTTGAAGACCTTTCTACTCGAAGATAATCAATTGTCTTGTTAAAATCGTTACCACTACACTGGATCTCACCATGTATCAACAACATATCACCGAATACCTTTATTGTTATATCATCAGGATTGATGCCCGGCACATCAACCGCATAGTAAAGATATGTCTCATCTTCATAAATGTCCACAGGTGGTAAGACAGTTGTATCTACATTTGTGTAAAAGAAGCCCTTCATTTGTCTAAAGTTCCTTTGCCTTTTCCTTTATGTATTGACTTACACCTTCTGATAACTCGGGGTTTTTGAGTGCAAAATCAATCGTTGCCTTGATAAATCCTAATTTATCACCTGCATCATACCTTTGCCCCTTTATTATCACCCCAAATATCTCCTCTTTATTGAGTAAATCCCGCAAGGCATCTGTAAGTTGTATCTCTCCCCCTGCACCCGGTTTTTGAATTTCAAGGGCATCAAAGATTGAAGGAGTAAGTATGTATCTGCCAATGATTGCAAGGTTTGAGGGGGCAAGTTGAGGTTTTGGTTTTTCTACAAGGTCTGTTATCTTGTAAATATCACCTTTTTTTATACCCTTGATGATACCATATCTATTTACCTCCTCTTTAGGAACCTCCTGAAGCGCTATTACCGTTGCCTTCGTCTTTTTATGTATATTTATCATCTCTGCTAAAAGGGGGTATTGAGGGTCTATGATGTCATCGCTAAGTATCACTGCAAATGGTTCTTTTCCCACAAACGGTTTTGCACAGTATATTGCATGACCAAGTCCTAATGCCGACTTCTGTCTTATATATGCAAAATGGACATCATTTAGCTTATTTATCTCCTCAAGGAGTTTTTGCTTACCAGAACTCTTGAGTTTTTCCTCAAGCCTGTATGCAGAATCAAAATGGTCCTCAATGGTTCTTTTGTTTTTACCAGTTATAATCACAAACTCGTCAATGCCAGCACTTATTGCCTCTTCAACGGCGTACTGTATAAGCGGTTTGTCAACTATTGGAAGCATCTCCTTTGGTGATGCCTTTGTTGCTGGCAGAAATCTTGTTCCTAATCCTGCTGCAGGTAATACGACCTTTTTTATTACACTCTGCATATCTCAGTTTTCTCCTTACATAAAATTTTTTAAAGAGATTACCCCCTCATCATTCTTTTAAGCTTAAAGAATGCCAATTCTATAATTAGTGCAACAGTTTGTAAAGCAATGCTACTTCTAAACGAGTTATTACATGCCTCCTTATTGATAAGAGCACCTTCTTTGTGTGTTCATTATCACTTGCTTTTGCATTAAACCTATCTCTATGCCTCCGTGTATCTGTGGTTAGAAAATTAAATAAAGGCTTTAAGATTTAGACCAATACAAACCTCATTTTAATACTTAATAGTAATCTAATACAAACCCTTAAAAACGGTGTGGTAAAGAGGCAAGGGTTTTTAGTACATTAAGCATGCTTTTAAACATCTCCGTTTGGGTAACCCTACCGATGATCTTCCCTTCCTCTACAATGTATAGCCTCCTGACCTCTTTTTCTGCCATCTTGCCAAGAACCTCTCCTGCAGATGCATCCTTGCCTATTGTCAAAAGTGGAGATGAGCATATCTCACCAACCTTCACTTTATTGATGTCAAACCCTTTTACTACGACCCTTCTAAGAATATCCCTTTCTGTAACTACACCAACAGGTAGTCCCCCCTTGCTAACGACTATTGACCATACATTTTTTTCTGTCATGAGTTTAAGTGCATCCATTGCAGTTTGTTGTTCATCTACATAAAACACCTTGTTGTCCATTACATCCTTTGCAGTAACTGTTATAGCCATTTCTCACCTCTTCATATTTTATTTGATTTGTTTTTTATCATAACTTGACTAAAATATCAAGTATTAGTGGTAATTTTTTTTTTAATATGATACTATACTGCAACAAAAAATGAACTATTTTTATCGGTGGAAATCCGTTTCAAAAAAGAAAATTATAAACATAATATAGGGGGTTGCCCATGACAAGGCTTTATAAAACTTTTTTACTCGTATTTGTGTTTTGTGCACTTATATCTACAGAGGTTAATGCAAGTAGTATAACCGTTAGTCCTGGCAAGTTTGATAGGTTTGTTATCTCTATGCCTGATAAAATACAGGCTGGCGAAGAGGTTCAGATAAACATTCAGGCAACTGATAACCTCGGCAATATCATCAAAAACTTTAATACCCTTGACAAGACCTTCGTTATCTTCACAACAGGTTCTGCAACACTAAATACAAAGACGCTAAAGGCATCTGCCTTTACAAATGGCGTGGCTACTGTGATTTTCAGGGATACCGTTGCTGAAAAGGTAATACTTTCTATTAGAGAGGCAGATAACCTCATCCCCTTAATCACAAAGGAGATAGTCGTTTCACATGCCTCTTTAAAGTCTTTTAATCTCAGAGTTCCAAAGACATCAAGGGCAGGAGAGAGATTTGATGTGCATGTTACAGCAAAGGATGCCTTTGGCAATACATATCTTGAGACCATACAAGGTAAAAACCTCAATATCTCCTTCAAAGGAGAGGCTGATATAAAATTGGATATGCCAGCAATACCTGATCTCGTAAATGGAAATATGGTTGTGTCGTTTATGTCTATGAAGACAGGTAATGTTACTTTAGAGATAAAGGATGTGATTTCAAATAGTGTTGGTGCAAGCGAAACCATTGAGATAATCAATGGTTATGTGGATTCTTTTAAAATAATGGTTCCTAAAGAAGCCGTGGCAGGTGAGCCATTTGATATATCAATAGCAGCGATTGATAGATTTGGTAATTTTGTTACAGATTATTCTTCTACTGGTAGGGGTATCAATATTAAATCATCGGGTAAGACCATTCCGTTTCCATCCACAGTGCCAGCATATGAATTTACAAGAGGACAGGCAAGGTTATCATTGAGATATGATATCGCAGAGACTACTGTGTTTACAGTCAATGAAATAGGCGGTAAACAAACGGGTGTATCTGAACCGATATCTATAACCCTGCCCAAACCTGATAGGTTTGAGATAACAACCCCTGACAATGTGGTAGCAGGGCAAAAGTTTAAGATTAAGATTACGGTGTATAATCAAAACAACAAGGTCATCAAGAACTACAATCTCATTGGTTCAGATGTAATACTCAAGACTTCAGGCAGTGGTGTATTAGTTCCTGATAGGATACCCGCAACAGAATTTATAAATGGCACAGCCGTTGTGGAGGTGCAATACAACAAGGCAGAATCATTTAAGATATTTGCAAGTATGGCTGAACCTACATCAACCATAAAAGATACCCAAGAAAAAGAAAAGACTGCTCCAACAGTTACACCTGCACAGCCAAAACCCAGCAAGAAACAGCAAAAACCAGTAAAAAAGAAGTTTTCTAAAAAATATGAACTCACAAACATCTCAATAGTAGAGAGCAAGAAGACCTCTACACTTACCGCACACATCAACGGGATGAACGATGCTATTAGTTATAAGGTTTTGACCGAAAAAACCTCTGATGGGAAAAGATTGATAGTTCTAAAGATAAAATCCACAAGTTCAAAGATTGAAAAACCGATAACCTTTGAGTCAAATTTTGTGAAATCGGTAACAGTGGAGGAAGAAAACAAGGATGATGGCAGTGTCCTAATCAAGATTGAGATGGCAAAACAGGCAAGATTTAATGTGACGAAGACAAAGAAGGCACTTTCAATCGTGTTTAACGCATAGTGTTTTAATCATAGATATTTCAAAGGTTGTTAATAGAGGGACAGGTTAAAATCTGTCCTCTTTTTTATGAGGGGTTTGAATGGGATTTTTTGAAAGACTTAAGAGTGGTATTGCAAAGACAAAACAAAACCTTATACAAAAGGTTGAAAATGTCTTTCAGCAAAAGAGGATTGATGAATCATCAGCTGATGAGATTGAGGAGATACTTATATCAGCCGATTTTGGTGCTCAGTCTGCAACAGAGATAGTTGAGCTATTAAAAGAAAAGATCCGTGCCGGTGAGATAAAGACATTGGATAATCTCAAGGCATTTTTGAGACAAGAGATGTCAAGGATGTTAGGGCATTCTCAACCAATAGTCTTTTTTGGTGAAAGACCCTTTGTTATATTAACTGTGGGTGTAAATGGTGCAGGTAAGACGACCACTATTGGTAAACTCGCATCCCGTTTTGTATCTGAAGGTTATTCTGTATTGATAGGAGCGGCAGATACCTTCAGGGCAGCTGCTATTGAGCAGTTAGAGACATGGGCAAAAAGGGCAGGTGCGGATATAATAATGCACAAAAGTGGGTCAGACCCTGCAGCAGTAGCATATGACACAGTTGAGGCTGCAAAGCACAGAGGCATTGATGTAGTTATAATTGATACTGCTGGAAGGCTGCAAACAAAGACACCCCTTATGGAAGAACTAAAGAAGATACATAGGGTGATAAAGAAATCATTCAACGATGCCCCTCAAGAGATACTCCTTGTGCTTGATGCAACAACAGGACAGAATGCAATCAGTCAGGCAAGACTCTTCAATGATGCCGTTGGGATTACAGGTATTGCATTAACAAAATTGGACGGCACTGCAAAGGGAGGGATAGTCTTTGCTATTAAGAGAGAACTTGGTATCCCTGTGAGGTTGATAGGGATTGGGGAAGGGATTGATGACCTCAAAGACTTCAATCCCGAAGAGTTTGTAAAGGCACTTTTTGACTAAAGATTAAGGAGAAAAAAACTATGACACTTAATATCACTTCTCTCATTCAGAAGAACAACACAAAGATTGTCTTGGTTGTTCTTGATGGTCTTGGTGGACTTCCTGTAAATGGTAAGACCGAGTTAGAAAACGCAAACACTCCAAATATGGACAGATTGGCAAGGGAATCTGCATGTGGACTGCATCTACCTGTAGATTATGCTATCACTCCGGGTAGTGGTCCCGGGCATTTGAGCCTTTTTGGATATGACCCCGTTGAGTTTCAGATTGGGAGGGGTATCCTTGAGGCATTGGGATTGGGTGTAGAGGTTACTAAAAACGATATAACCTTAAGGTGCAATTACGCAACCATTAAAGACGGAATCATCACAGACAGGCGTGCAGGTCGGATACCAACGGACAAGAGTAGGTTAATAACCGAAAGACTACAGTCATCCATCAAAAGTATTGGAGATGTTGAGGTGTTGTTTGCACCGGGAATGGAGCACAGATTTGCTGTAAGGTTAAGATTCCCTAATCCCGTATCAACCCTTCATGCGATGATTGACGACACTGATCCTCAAAAGGAGGGCAAGGCACCACTTTCACCTAATCCAACAACTGAAGAAGCAAGACCTATTGCAAAGGTATTAGAGCAATTGATATCAGCGATTGCATCTGTAATAAAGGACGAGGACAAGGCAAATTATATTCTTACAAGAGGAGTTTCATCATTACCTGATATCCCGCCGTTTTACGATAGATATGGACTCAAGGCACTTGCCATTGCCACCTACCCAATGTATAGAGGGCTTGCAAGGTTAGTCCATATGGATACCCCAACTGTAGAGGGTTCGGTGCAAGACGAGATTGATTTCTTAAAGAAAAACTACAAGGACTACGACTTCTTCTTCCTTCATGTCAAAAAGGTTGACTCATACGGTGAAGATGGTAACTTTCAAGGCAAGTCAAACCGAATATCCGAGTTTGACGCACTACTGCCACAGATACTGGAGTTAAACCCTGATGTGCTTATGATTACAGGGGATCATTCTACACCTGCTCTTCTTAAATCTCACAGTTGGCATCCAGTCCCTATATTGCTCAAATCCCCTTATGTCTTAGGCGGCACATGCAATGCCTTTTCAGAAAGGGAGTGTTTAAAGGGGGAATTAGGGATATTTCACACAATAAAACTCCTTCCCCTTGCACTTGCAAATTCTCTTAGATTGAAGAAGTTTGGGGCATGATTGATACACATTGTCATCTTGATATGACCGAATTCACTCAAGATAGTGACGAGGTCATATCAAGGGCGTTAAATCAAGGCATTGAGGCAATAATTTCAGTAGGTGCAGACCTCACCGCAAGTCATAAGGCAATAGATATAGCAAGAAGATATGAATGTGTGTATGTTGCTGTTGGTATTCATCCCCATGAAGCCCGATTTGTTGATGATGCATCAATTGAAGAGATAAAACAGTTACTTAAAAATCGTCACAACAAAAAGATTGTTGCATTAGGAGAGATAGGACTTGATTATTTTCACATGCACTCAACAAAACAAGAGCAGATATCTGCATTTGAAAAATTACTAAATATCGCCAAAACATTTGACATCCCTATTATTATTCACAACAGGGATGCTGATGATGACATGAAGGCAATACTCAAGGAAACAGACATTAAAAAGGCTGTGCTACATTGCTTTTCATCAGATAAAAAGATGGCAGACTGGGCAGTTAAAAAAGGCTTTTTATTGTCCTTTGCTGGTAATCTAACTTTTAAAAAGGCAAATCGGATTAGAGAGATTGCAGCCTCAATACCTGATGAAAGCATCATGCTTGAAACAGATGCACCTTATCTATCGCCTGAACCCTTTAGGGGTAAAAGGAATGAGCCTGCATATATGATACATACCGCAAGGCTTCTTGCAGAGTTAAGAGGTGTAACCCTTGAGGACATTGATAGGATTACAACAGTTAATGCAAAGAGATTTTTTTCAATTGGTGAGATGCCTAAAGGGGAGATTGTTTATAAGATTAGGGATAGACTGTATCTCAATATCACTCATAGATGCACAAATGCCTGTAATTTCTGTGTAAGGTTTGATACCGATTTTGTAAAGGGACACAATCTCAAACTTGATGAAGAACCATCAGCAGACGACCTCATCAAGGCAATAGGTAACCCAAAGGAATATAAAGAGGTGGTTTTTTGTGGTTTAGGAGAGCCAACCTTGAGGCTTGATGTCATAAAAACCGTTGCAAGATGGGTTAAGGCAAATGGTGGTAAAGTAAGGCTCAATACAAATGGATTAGGTAATCTTATAAATCAAAGAAACATCGTGCCTGAATTAAGTGGACTTATTGACTCTATATCAATAAGCCTCAATGCACATGATAAAGAGACATACAACAAGGTTTGTAAACCAAATGATACTAATGCCTATGACTACCTAATACAGTTTATAAAGGATGCAAGACAGTTTATACCAGAGATAATGCTTACGGTGGTTGATATCCCAGATGTAGATTTACAAAGATGCCAGCAGATAGCAAATGAGATGAATGTAGGGTTCAAGGTGAGACACCTTGATACAGTAGGATAATGTCTTTAAGGTCATCAAAGATATTAAATAAAGCGACAGTTCAAGAGATAATAACAGATAAATCTATCGTGTTTCATTTTCAACCTATAATCTCTGCTGGTAAAAAGAGGATAGTTGGATATGAAGGATTGATGAGAGGGATAGATAAACACAGCAACACACTAATATCACCCCTTGTTTTGTATGAATCGGCAAAAAAGCACGACATGCTGTTAGAGTTGGACAGACTCTGTAGAGAGCAATGCCTTCGTTCGTTTAGGGAAAGGGTGTATTCTTTAGATGAAGGGTTGATGGTATTCTTAAACTTTGAGATATCACTACTTAGTGAAGGCAACGAAGGGGCTTTGTTTATGATAAACCTTTTAAGTGATCTTGATATCAGCCCTAATAATGTCGTCATTGAGATAATAGAGTCAAAGGTTAAGAAGGTTGATGCCCTTAAGCGATTCATAGACATCCTCAAGTATTATGGATTTTTGATTGCCCTTGATGATGTAGGAGTTGGGCACTCAAACTTTGACAGGATACCAATCGTAAAACCAAATATAATCAAGATAGATAGGTCTATCATTACAGGGATTGAAAGGGACTACTACAAACAAGAGATCCTCAAGGCTCTTGTAAATCTATGTAGAAAGATAGGTTCTATAGTTTTAGCAGAGGGAGTTGAGACAAAAGAAGAGGTTTTGTGGACACTGTCAATTGGTGCAGACCTTTTGCAAGGCTATTACTTTAGCAAGCCACTTGACACAATGTTTAATGACCTTAGACATGAACTCTTTGATAAGATTGACACTGTAGTTGCACTATTTAACAACAGGGCGATTCAAAGACTTAAACGGGCAAGGAAGGACAATGAGATGTATGATAGATTTGTTGACAATCTATGCGAGAGATTGAAGAATAAAGATGAGAATAGTTTCCAATCAATCCTTGAAGAGCAGATTCTAAAGGTAAACTTTGTTGATAGCATCTTTATTTTGAACAAACAAGGTATTCAGGTTACAGACACTGTCATGGTTTATAACATAAATAAGCCAAAGAATCCGCTTTTTAGACCAGCAAGAAAGGGGGACGATCTATCCTCTAAGGAGTATTTCTATCTCCTTGTTCATACTGGGCTTAAGAGATACATAACGGATAGTTATATATCTCATGCATCAGGAAACAGATGCAGAACTATTTCGGTATTTTTTAAAGGCTCGGGTAATTCAACATATATCCTTTGCGTTGATATCATTGAGACCTCCGAATACTACTATAAAAGTCCGCAAGACGATGTAGAACCTCTTTAAGTTTTGCCGTGCAACAGATTAAGATAAATCAAGGTCAAAGATACTTCCCCGCATTACATATTAGGGATTTCCGGCTATTTTGGTTTTCACAAATGGTTTCACTTTCTGGCACTTGGATGCACTCTACAGCACAGGCATGGCTTGTTTATTCTCTTACCCAATCACCATTTTACTTAGGACTAATTGCCTTTTTATCATCGTTTCCCCTTATGTTTTTGACATTCTATGGGGGGTTAATCGCCGACAGATACAACAAAAGGGACATACTTCTTATTACTCAAGGGTTATCAATAATACCAGCACTCTTTCTTGCAATCCTAACCTATACCGAATTGATAAAGGTCTGGCACATTGGACTAATGGCACTTTTTTTAGGTCTCATAAACGCCTTTGATATCCCTGCTAGACAGTCATTTTTTGCAGAATTAGTTGGCAAAGAACAGGTTACAAACGCAATAGCACTCAACTCAATGGCTTTTAATTCTGCACGAGTAATAGGACCATTGCTTGCTGGCTTTGTAATTGTAAAATTGGGCATGGCTGAATGTTTTTTCCTAAACGCACTGAGTTTTATCCCTGTGCTTTTTGTATTACTATTCATCAGAAGACATCATATTCCACAAACGAGGACAACAAAAAACATTGATGCATTTAAAGAGGGCTTTTACTTTGTAAGACACAATAGACCAATCATGTTTATCTTACTCATGATAGCCACCTTTAGCCTTTTTGCAATACCGTTTATAAACCTACTACCAGTAATCTCAAAAGAGGTATTTAAGATGCAAGTTGGCGGACTAAGCATACTAATGGCATCTTTAGGTGTAGGGTCTTTCTTAGGGGCATTTATACTTGCCTTTGTAAAGACACCTTTAGAAAAAAGGTTATTCATTCCGTTGTCATCAGTTGTCTTCATTATTGCCCTTGTCATTGTAACGATATCAAGTAATTTTTATCTGACAAGTCTTGCCCTTGTGTTTTGTGGCTGGGGGATTGTAACATTTTTAGCACTTTGCAATGGCTTTATTCAGGAAAGAGTAGATGACGAAAGAAGAGGCAGGGTAATAAGTTTATATGTTTTTGTGTTTCTTGGACTGTCTCCTGTTGGTAATCTCATACTTGGTCTTTCTGCAGATATGTTTGGCACGATGGATGCGCTGAGGATGTTTTCTCTGTCATTATGTATTGTTGTTGCACTTTTTGTAATAACTTTCAGGAGGAGTTGTGAGGATACTTGCAGTTGAAACATCTACGATAATTGGCGGTGTTGCAATACTTGAGGAAGATAAACTCATTGCAGAGGGCAGACTTGGAATTAAGTCAATACATTCCGAAAGGCTCATGTGTCATATAGACTTTTTGCTAAAATCATCAAGGCTTAAATTATCTGATATAGATTTCTTTGCAGTATCCGTTGGGCCAGGGTCTTTTACTGGTTTAAGGGTTGGTATCTCTACTGTGAAAGGTTTAGCATTTGCAACAAATAAGATGATTGCCCCTGTATCAAGCCTTGAGGCCCTTGCCTTAAATGTTGCCGAGACAGACCATTACATATGTCCTGTCATAGATGCAAGAAAGGGAGAGGTCTACACAGGTATTTATAAATCAAATGACGGCATTTTGCACACTATCGTTCCTGAGACCGTTTTATCCCCTTTGCAACTAATAAAACTCATAGACAAAAAGACTATACTTTTAGGAGATGGTATAACCCTATACGGTAATTTTCTTAAGGATGCATTAGGTGATAGGGTAATATTCTGTCACAGCCTTCACAACCTGACATCAGCAGCAAATGTTGCTTTTTTAGCGAAGGCAAAGATAATAAAAAAAGAGATGGTTACAGCACAAGATTTAAATGCAAGATATATCAGAAGGTCTGAGGCTGAAATTAGAATAGGTAGCCAAGGTGTTTAGTCACAAGCGTCTTTTGATAGATGATATCGCTGAGCTCTCAAGTCTACAAAAGGAATTTGTTGAACTTCAATGGACATATGATGCTTTTATTAGTGATATAGTCAACCCTAATTGCATCTGCCTAAAGGTGTCGGTTAACAATCAGATTGCTGGATATCTGATCGCAAGGATAATAATTGATGAATGCCATGTAACCAATCTTTTTGTAAAGGATTGTTTTAGGACAAGAGGGATTGGTTCAGCACTAATGGAGGGACTTTTTAAAGAGATATCAAACAAGGGGATAAAAAGGGTCTTTCTTGAGTTGCGTATGTCAAACACCAAGGCAATCAGACTCTATGAGAAATTTGGTTTTAGAAGGATAGCAATAAGAAAAAATCTCTATACTAATCCCTCTGAAGATGGCGTTTTTATGCTAAAGGATTTATCTTAACCTATCACACAACCCCTTTGCTCCTTAAATATGGCCCGTATCTTTTGTCAACCCTCAAGATGTGGTTGTTTAGCCAATTTTTAAGGAAATTCATAACCTCCATGTTGATGTCAAGGGTGCCTGCATCGAACTTCTGTTTTAAATCTAATGCCTGCTTAACAAGAGCCTTATGAATCTCAATGTGGTTTGCTGCATCAGGGTAATTGTGTTTTTTGAAATAGTCCTCTTCTGTCTTAAAATGTGTTGCAGTGTATTGTATTAGACCATCTAATGCCCTTCCTACGACCTCTTTAGGTTTATTACCTTTCCAAGCAGCAAAGAGTTCGTTAACGAGCTTGAATAACTGTTTGTGTTGTTCATCGATATCTCTAATGTTTACACTAAACACATCACCCCACTCTATAAACTCATCCTTTTTTCGTGATGAACTTGTCACATCAAAGCCTGCAGCTGATATTTTCAGTGATTCAGCAACCCCTGACAATGTTTCAACCTGCTCCATAACATCCTTTGCCATTGCCTCCATATCACGAGATATAGATAAGGATTGCTCAATGTTTCTTGTAACCTCTTCAGATGCTGTTGATTGCTCTTCTACCGCACTTGCAATCTGTGTTATTTGTTCTTTCACCCTTTCAACAGATTCCACTATCTTGATTAAAGAGTCTCCCACATTCTTGATGTAGTCTGTAGCCTTGCTGACCTCTTTTGACGCCTCTTGCATGGTACTTGTGGTCTGTGTTGATTCCCTTTGTACTGCTCCTATTTTTTCAGAGATCTCAACGGTTGCCTTGATGGTCTTTTCCGCAAGTTTTCTTACCTCATCTGCCACAACGGCAAAGCCCCTGCCTTGTTCTCCAGCCCTTGCTGCTTCAATTGCAGCATTTAATGCCAAAAGATTTGTCTGGTCAGCAATGTCCTTTATCACAGTAACAATATCCCCAATCTCTGACGCCCTTTTGTTGAGTTTTTGCACCATCTCGGCGAGTTCAACTGTGGATGTATATACACTATTTATTGTTTGTACAGCACCTTCTGCTATTTCATTGCCATTTGATGCGGTATTCATAGCCTCAATAGATGTTTCAGATGCTATAGATGCGTTTTTTGCAATATCCGTAATGGTTTGACTCATTTCCTCTGCTGCAGTGGCAATCTGTGCTGCCTGCTCTGTCTGTTTTTGGGCACCTTCGGCGGTTTTCCGAGACCTTGATTTCAAAACCTCAACAGCCGTTATTAGATCATTGACTGCATCCGTTAGTCCCTTTATGGTATCCCTGAATGCTCGTATCATAAGATTGAGGTTATCAGACAATACGCCCACTTCATCCTTGCCTCTTGGTTCAAAGTTTACGGAAAAATCCCCTGCTGCAATCTCCTTGACCTTTTCTGTCAGATAGGATAGGTTATCAACAATCAACCTTGAGATATACCATCCCACAAAGGATGACAGCATCATAAAAAAGAT
>JAOAGP010000044.1 GCA_026415695.1 Thermodesulfovibrionales bacterium
ATGTTTATCTAACTAATATCATAATTAAAATAATGATTAATCATATTCAAAATTAAATAGTGTTTTTTGTTGATTATGGTTAGTTTTAGAAGATTTTTTGATTTCTTCAATCTGACCATTTAATCTTTTTAAAATGGCTTCATAATAGTTTTCAGAGATTTCTATTGTTATAAACTTTCTTTCTAATCTTTTAGCAACCGCAGCGGTAGTGCCTGTTCCTCCAAAAGGGTCTAAAACAATATCTCCGATATCTGAGCTTGCCTTAATTATTCTCTCTAATAATGCCTCTGGCATCTGACAAGGATGTTGCCCCAGTCTTTCTTTAAATGTACCACAAACCCTTGAAAACTCCCAGACATCATCAGGGACTTTACCTTTTGGATTTGCCCTCCTGTCATTATAGACTAACAGACGAGCAGATGGTATTCTGATAGCATCTGTATTAAACTTAATCTTATCTTTATCTTTTGTGAAATAGAGGATATGGGTATGCGCTCTATTAAACTTCTTTCTTTGGTTTTGTCCAAAGGTATAATACCAAACAATCCAATTTCTGAAATAAAATCCAGTGCGTTTTAAGACAATATTTATCTCGGCAGCAAATTCATCTCCTATGGCAACATAAATAGAGCCATCTTTTTTTAAAATTCTGTAAGTTTCAGCAATCCATTTTTCAGACCAATTATAATATTCATCATAGGAAAGATTATCCTTGTATTTGTCATATTTAATCCCAATATTAAACGGAGGGTCAGCAAAAATTAAATCAATTGAATTAGAGGGAAATTCCTTCATTATCTTTATACAGTCACCTAAATAAACCTTGTTAACTTCCATAATTTTCCAACTTGAATAAATCACACGGTTTAATTTTAAACTGTAGTTTATTAGGGTCAGGAGTTCCGCCTTTTCTTTGAACAGTAATTTTACCTATATAAATACTGCCTTTTGGTGAAACTACTATATCTCCACCACCAAAAAAATTCATCGCTGTATTAATGTCCTTAAGCGTCCAAGTTGTTGTGTTTTCATCTATATGATAACGAGTTACCAACATCCAATCAGCAGACAAGCCTCCTCTACCTTTCAATATATCACTAACTATCATAATGCGATTTGTTTTGAAGAAATCAAGTATTTTATCTTGAATTTCTTTTGGCATCTCATCAATAAATAATCTTCTCTCATCGCGTAGTTTCTGTGTATCCAACAAATTAGAATGTGATTTCGGATTTAATTCTCCAGTAAAAAGTCTTAGCCACAAAGATATATCATTATCAAAACGCCACATCTCTTTATAATCATCAACAGTCCTTTTATCTACCTGATTATAATCTGCGTTAGAATTAGCCTTTTTAAGAGAAAGATTTTCAATCCTCAAAATTCCACCAACTTTAATCATTATTCTTATTTGAGCATCAGACTTCTTAAATCTTATGAGTTCATTATATTCCTTCTCATCTATTTCAAACTCTCTTAAATCAGATTTTTTGATTCGTGTAGGGATTTGAATCGCTTTTACTGAAGACAGAGTATCAATGCTATATCCCATAATTTTAAGCCAATCCTGAGCTACTTTATCCTCTTGCCAATTATTGAACTTCATGCAGATACTTTTTTCATTAGCAAAACCACCTTTAGCAGTTTTTGAACCAATCTCTCTTTTATTCATAGTATTATTATAAACATTTCAGTAGATGTAAGGTTGTAAAGTGTCTAATAGCCTTTTTTGAATACCATTTCATTATGTCAAGATGTATCTATAAAGGTAGTTATTAAAAAACAGGTATCAACTTCCCATTTCCAAACCTTTTGGCAAGGTAAATTTAAATGCACTGCCTTTACCAATTTCACTTTCCACCCAGATTTTGCCTCCGTTTTTCTCCACAAATTCCTTGCATAAGATGAGCCCTAATCCTGTCCCTCTTTCTCCTGCAGTGCCTGTAGTTGATATTTTTTGTTCTCCAATCTTAAACAACCTTTCTATCTTTTCAGAACTCATACCCACACCATTGTCCATCACTGAAACTTCAACAAAATCGCCACTATCTTGAGCATCCACAATTATTTTGCCGCCATAATTTGTAAATTTAATGCTATTAAAAATTAGATTGTTGAGTATATTTTTTAGCATGTTATAATCGGCGTAAACAACAGTCCCCTCCTTAATCAAACACTGCAAGTCAATATTTTTGGATTTGGCATTGGTAGATAATAGATTAACAACATTATTTGCCAGATAACATAAATCAGCCTTTGTAGGGTGATACGGTATAAGCCCCTGTTGCAGTTGAGACCACTCCAACAGATTTTCTAATAATTCATATACACGCTTAGCCATTTTGTGAAGTTCAGCGGAAAGGACTTTGGCATTGTCATCGTCAGAATTTTGCAAATACTCCTTTAGTATTTCTGTTCCAGAAAGGAAAGCGCCAAAGGGATTCTTTAAGTCGTGTGCAATGATAGAGAAAAATTTGTCCTTTGTCTCATTGAGTTGACGCAGTTCCTTTTCTGATTTCTTTAAGGCTTCTTCAGCTTTTTTTCGGTCGGTGATGTCACGAGAGTTTATAATAATGCCATTTATATTAGGGTCATGTAAAAAATTCTGCCCGATTGCCTCAAACCAGACCCAATGACCATCCTTATGTTGATAACGAAATTCTGCAAAAGCAGTGCCTCCAGTCTCTGATACTAAATTTTCAAATTTGGAAATAACCCTTTCCCTATCATCAGGATGGACAAACTTAAAAGCATTTTGCCCATCTCGTTCGCCTGCATCATAGCCTAAAATATGTTTGGTGGCGTTGCTTTCGTATAATATTGTCCCATCTGCAGCAAGGATACTCATAATATCAAAGGACTTGTCTGTCAGGCTTTTGAATAATGCCTTGCTCCTTTTTAGTTCTTCCTCTGCTCGCTTGCGGTCGTTAATGTTTCTGCTGGTGCCAATAACCTCTAAATGCTTTGTATCCTGATTAATACGATAATAAGTAACTGCCTCCGTCCATATGATGCTCCCATCCTTACAGGGTTGCTGAAGTTCTGTATAATGAACTACAGGATTATCAGGATTGGAATAAAATTCTTCCACTCTTTGCCCCGTGATTTGCTTTAGGTATGCAAGTGATTCAGGGGTTAAGGCTTCCTCCATGGGTTGATTCATGATCTCTTCTGGTGTGTAACCCCTCAATTTGATTACTGATGGACTGACATAGGTAAATCTCTGGGTTTCTAAATCCAAAATCCATACCACATCTGCAATATTTTCTGTAAGGAAACGGTATTTTGCCTCACTCTCTTTTAGCTCTTTTTCTACTTTTTTTCGTTCTGTTATGTCTTGAATGACGCCACTAATTTTCAGTGGATTACCTGCTGAGTCCCTTTCTAATTCAGCTATACAAATGATAGTCTTTCTTTCCTTTGTGTCTTTCGTAATGATGTCAAATTCCAAATTATAGGTTTTATCCTGCTCAATTAAATCAACTAAAGCCTGATGCACCCTCTCCCGTTCTGGAATGCAGCTTTCAACCTCTTCGGTTGTAAAACTCTCAGTATTTAGGTCAAATCCGTAAATCCTTTTTGCTCCTTCAGAGAACCAAAAACAGGTGGTTTGGACATTATATTCCCAGTTGCCTGTTTTTCCAATTTGCTGTGCTTTCTGATAGCGTTCTTGGTTGGTTTTGAGTGCCTGTTCAAACTTCTTTCTTTGGTTGATATCAGTAGAAACTCCAATAATACCAATTAGATTGCCATTTTCGTCTAAAATGGGCGAATCTGTAACTTCTACCCAAAATGTCTGCCCCTCTTTGTTTTTAACTAAAAATTCGCCTTTCCAGTCTTTGCCTTCTAATAAGGTCTTTAGGATTTCTTCACCTTGTTCTAACATTTCAGGGGAAGTAATTACTTGGTTGATATCTTTGCCAATAATTTCACAATATTTCCAGCCATAAAGTTGTTCTGCTGCAGGATTTAAAAAAATAATTTTTCCATGTTTGTCTGTGGCAATTACAGATTGTCCCACTGCATTTAGGAGTTTTGCCTGAAAAGTAATTTGTTCTTCAGCTTTTTTTCGGTTGGTGATATCCTGAAAAGTCCCTGTAAGTTTAATCACCTTTCCATCAATAATTTGTGGATTGCCAATAGCATGAGTCCAAAGATGTTTTCCTTTAGCTGTGATAAACCGAAGTTCCAGATCAAAGGGCTCACCATACTTCAATGCCTTATCTATGGCTTTGATTAATATTGGTCGGTCTTCGGGATGAAAGAAATTGATTGCCTCATCTAAAGGCGGTTTGTAGTCTAAAGGAACCTCGTGTATGTGATAGGTCTGTTCTGTCCATGATACTTCCAGAGTTTCAGCGTCTAATTCCCAACCGCCCACCTTTGCCATCTTGCCAGTATCTTGTAAGAGTTTTTGGAGTGCTTTTGCTTTATCTCTGGCTTTTTTTCTCTCGGTAACATCATCAAAGGTAGCATAAACCTGATACGGTTTACTTTCTCCCTGTCTAAACAAAGGGATTGCTGTTACAGAGAGCCAGACATATTCATTTTTTTCTGGAACGAACACACCTCTTATCACAGGACCTACTTTTTCACCTGTTTTGAGGGCAATCATAGCAGGATGCTCTGAGCCCGGCACCTCAACACCATCTTCAGTAATCATCTTCCAACGAGGATCCATTGAAGTCTTGCCCTTCATCTGCTCTAAAGTCAATCCAAGCATCTTCTCTGCAGATGGATTAGCGGATATTATTTCTCCCTCTGCTGATTGATAAACAACTCCGGGTGCCATTGTCTCAAATAACAGACGATATTTTTCTTCACTCTCTTTTGTCTTCTGATAGTGATTAAAGAGTTCAAATGCCATTTCTATCGAAGATTTCAGGACAAAAGCACCTGAGTTTTTGACAACATAACCATAACGGGTAATCTCTTTGACCTTCTTTACATACTCTTCTTCTGTATGGGATGTGAGAAATACAATAGGGATATGACAAAAAGCCAGTATTTGCTTCGCAGCTTCGGTGCCGTCAATGCCACTGCCCAAGTCTATGTCCATAAGGATGAGATTGATGTTACTGCATTGAGTTGCAATCTTTACAGCATCTTCACCAGTGTTTGCTGTCAAAACATTGTAGCCAAACTTCTGGATTAGCATCTTGGTTGTCATGGCAGTGAAGATGTCATCTTCTACTAAAAGGATGGTCTTAGCCTTCTCATTATTCATGTTTTCATCTCTTTTTTATTTATAACCAAATTGTTTTATATCTAACAGGATTGTCTACCAAAATCATTCAAATTTACTTTGTATTATAGGAAATAGTAAACCCTCAGTCAAACAAATAAGTTCTATTGAAATCAAAAACAATATCAGACAGTTAATCTTTTAATTTTAAACAAAAGGAGGGTATAAGTCAGGATTATAGATTGCCCTACAATAATTGTAGGCTAAAGAATTTTATTGCTACTAACAAAGATTTATAATTATAATATGTGCTTTATTTTAAAAAATTGCCTAAAACATAAGGTTATAAAATTATCTATACAAAAATTATAAAAACAAGGGAGGCTTTTAATGGCTACAGAAGTAGAAAAATGGGTTGAAGAACAGGCTAAATTGACGAAACCCGACAAAATCTATTGGTGCAATGGTAGTGATGAGGAGGCTCAGGAACTACTAAAGATTGGTATGACGACCGAAAAGATCGGCAAACACAACACCTTTTATGAACTAAATCACAAATTATATCCAAACGCATACCTACATAGAAGTCATCCTTCAGATGTAGCAAGGGTTGAGCACCTCACATTTGTTAATCAGCCTACAAAAGAAATAGCTGGACCTAATAACAACTGGATGGAACCAAATCAAGCCAAAACAATGTTGCATAAACTCTTTGACGGCTGTATGAAGGGCAGAACGATGTATGTTTTACCATACACAATGGGACATCCCGACTCTCCATTTGCCAAAAACTGCATTCAGTTAACAGACTCTGTATATGTTGCTGTGAGCATGAAGATAATGACGAGGATGAGCAAAACAGTCCTTGATAAGATTGGTAACAGCGATAATTTTGTAAAAGGACTCCATTCAATAGGGGAACTTGACCCTAAAAAGAGATTTATCATGCACTTTCCACAAGAAAGTCTCGTTATGAGTATTGGGTCAGGTTATGGAGGGAATGCCCTATTGGGTAAAAAATGCTTTTCTTTAAGGATTGCATCTCAACTTGCACTCAAAGAAAACTGGCTGGCTGAACACATGATTATTGCAGGCATTGAGGAACCAGATGGTAATATTACATACATAACAGGTGCATTCCCTTCTGCTTGTGGGAAAACAAACCTTGCTATGATGTCGCCATCCCTTGCAAATTATAAACTATGGACAATAGGGGATGACATTGCTTGGATAAATTTTGGAAAGGACAAAAAACTTTATGCAATTAACCCCGAATCTGGTTTCTTTGGTGTTGCCCCAGATACAAGTTATAAAACTAATCCAAACATGATGGAAACACTCAAATCAGATAAGTTCTTTCCTACACTCTTTACAAACACAGCATTAGACCCAGAAACCAACACACCTTGGTGGGAAGGGATGGAAAGGGATAACCCTATACCTAAAAGACTCATTGATTGGCAAGGCAACGAGTTTGTCTTTGAAAAAGGCAGAAAGGCAGCACATCCAAACTCCCGTTTTACAGTTTCAATATACAATGCCCCAACACTATCAAAAGAGTTTGATAACCCAGCAGGGGTTCCAATATCAGCAATACTTTTTGGTTCAAGAAGGAGCAGAACCATTCCGCTTGTGCTTGAGAGTTTTGATTGGAATCATGGTGTGTTTTGTGCTGCAACCATGGGTTCAGAGACCACTGCAGCAGCGGCATTAGAGGTTGGGGTGATAAGGAGGGATCCTTTTGCTATGCTGCCATTCTGTGGGTATAACATGGCAGACTATTTCGCACACTGGCTTAATATTGGTTCACAGATGCCAAATCCACCAAAGATATTTATGGTCAATTGGTTTAGGGTAGATGAAAACGGCAAGTTTTTATGGCCTGGCTTTAGAGAAAATATAAGGGTAATCAAATGGATACTTGATAGGGTGCATGGAAGGGTGGGTGCCAAAGAAACTCCCATTGGACTAATACCAAATCAAGAAGACCTTGATTTATCAGGGCTTACACTCTCACAGGCAGAGATTGACAGACTCTTTAAGATTGACACAACAGCATGGCAAAGAGAAATTGCAGAAGTGAAGGACTTTTTTGAGCAATTTGGTGATAGGTTACCTGAAGAACTCTGGAAACAATATAACTCCCTAAAGAAAAGATTAGGCATTTAGTATCTTATCAAAACCTAAAGAGCGCCTGTAGCTCAGCGGATAGAGCACCGGTCTCCGGAGCCGGGTGTCGGAGGTTCAATTCCTCTCAGGCGCGTCTTTAATAACAAATCGTATTCTCAAACAATTATCCTAAATGTGTCATTTGCACATAAATCTTGTAATTTGGTTATTTAGCAAACCAACTTAAAGATTAATATATTTTATAAATCCATAACTTTTTTTGTGTTGACTATGCTTAAGTGCAATGTAAGATTATATTATCAAGTAAATAAAAAAAAGGAGGTTTTGTTATGAAAAACAGATTGGTGTGGCTAATAGTAGGTGTTTTTATCATCTGTATTTCTTTTGGTATATCAGAAGCACAGCCAAAAGGTGCAAAGGCTTTATTTGACAGTGGTGAAGGGACTAAAGTGGGTATTGCAACTGGCAAACAGACCCCTACTCCCTCTCAAGAGGCTTCAGTACCAAAGCCTGAAAAGTATGCAGGGCTAAAATATGAGATACTACTACAGAAGGACGACGGGACCTTACAGAAGGTCTCAAAGGCAAGGGTATTTAACACAGGGGAAAGGATAAGAATACAGGTAAGAACCAATCAGTCAGGATATCTGACGATTAGAAACATTGGGACATCAGGCAATACAAATATACTTTTTAATGAATATGTTGAAGCAAGGCAATTGGTCGAAATACCAAAAACTGGTGCGATTAGATTTGTTGGGGCACCGGGCACGGAAATCTTGGAGATTATGTTATCAGCCGACCCAATCTATCCTACTGACTCAACAAGGGTGATAGCATCAAATACTCAACAACTACCCCCTCCAACAACATCAACTTCTGCTTCAGCTCCACCTCCTCCACCTCCTCCTTCTGCACCGAGTTCATCAACCTACGGTTCATCAGCACCACTTCCTCCTGCAAGTGATCCATCTATGCCTCCACCGCCACCTACTTCTGGGTCATCAGACATAGCCAATCTACCCCCTCCTCCACCACAGGCACTCGCATATAACTATGATGGGTCAAAAAGCACAAGACCTCGTGGTTCTAAAGACCTTGTATTAGTAGATAACATGGACAGCAAGGTTACAGTTGTTGACAGAAGGACTTGGAAGCCATCACAGACTGGAGCCAAAGACCTTGTAATTGAATCGTCAGGTGGCTCAAACTACGGTGTTGTGCCGGTTTCTGCACTTCAGGGTGGAGGTGTATTAGTTACTGAGATAAAACTTAAACACAGGTAGTTTTCATGCACGGAGTATAATTATGTTAAGTAAACACATTATCAGAATAACATCTGCAGTGGTATTGCTGGTTTTTATAATCACATCCTGTGCTCCACTGCCACCACCAGGAACTGCACTTACAGATGAAGAACGCAGGGCAGCACAGCAAAACTGCATTGCCCGTTACTCTGCAGCTGGTGCTGTGGGTGGTGCTTTGGTGGGTGCCTTATTAGGTGGTAGAGGCAGTAGGGGTGTAGGTGCTGCAATTGGTGCAATGGCTGGGGGTGCCTTAGCATTTGCACTTGCTTACGGACATTGCATGTCACTTTACTCTGACTTGAGGAGTTATCCTGTTGCAGGTGCTCAAGAGACAGCACAGAGGATTGGTTATAACCCGTCTCAAGGTAAGGTGCTTAAGATTGACGACTTTTATCTCAATCCCGACGGTGTCTCTCCCGGCGGTAAAGTTCAGATGGGTGGGTCTTATTATGTTATGGCACCTGAAGGCACTAAGGAGATGAAGATTAAGGAGACACGCATTTTAGAACTGTTTGATACCTCTAATAACGAATGGAAACAATTAGGGGCAGTGGATAACGAGATTGTGTCTGCAATAGGTACAAGAAAGGCTGAAGGATTCTTTGACATGCCAACCGAAATGGCGGAAGGTTCTTATAGAATAACACTAAGGGTATCTGGAGAAGGATTAGAAGACTCCCAAACAAGAAACCTAACCGTCAGAAAGGGTCTTGCTATGGGACCTACTAAGCAACCTACTCAACCATCAACATCTTACCAACAGGTCGCTTCAGTGCCCGGAGGTAAGGCAATTGAACCTGCAGCAAAAAGACAGTTTGCTGTGATTAAACCGCTTACATTATCTTTGAGGAATGAACCATCACTAAAATCTGGTCAGGTTGCTGTGGTAAAGCAGTTTGACATGTTTGACATCGTAGAGACAAAAAAATCAGGCGGTGAGTTTTGGCATAAATTAGACCTCAAGGATGGAAGATTCGGATGGGTTCAAGATAAAAATGTAAACATTAAGGAGCACTAAATGAAGTATGTTAGCAGTTTTTTGATCGTTTTGTTTCTTATTATGACCACATTTTCAGTTACGGGGTCTCAACAGACCCCCGTAACACAATCCCATATTGCACAAATCAACAACCTCTTTAAGCAAAATAACATCGTCAAGGGATATGTTGCCTATGATAGATATGGAAGGCTTGAACTTAAAGGGGAATATCAGGATGAAAAAGAGGTAGATGTTGCGTTTTCACTTGCCCAAAGTGTAGTTGGTATTAGGTGGGTATCTCCTGTAACCCCTGAAAACATAAAGGTCAAGGAATGGGAAAGACAGTTTGGTGAATTATTCAAACGGTCACTTGTTGTTAAACCACCTATAAGACCAGATGCTACAGAAAAGCCGGGTCCTATCAAAAACAGGTATGCCCTTGTAGTTGGCATTGGAAAATTCAAATATCCAATAAGCCCCCTTCAATATGCCACTACTGATGCCCAAAATTTCTATAACTATCTCATTGATGCTAAAAAGGGTGGTTTTCCAAGACAAAATGTTACCTTGCTTTTGAATGAATACGCAACGAGGGATAGAATACAGGATGCACTTAACAGGATTAGAACCGTTGCAGAGAGAGACGACCTTGTGGTTATTTACTTTAGTAGTCATGGTGCACCTCCTGATAAAGGGGCAGCCACGAATATTGTAACCTACGATACAAACCCTACACCACCGCCAAATATCTGGTGGACATCACTTAATGAAAAGATGCTCAAGGAATTTATTGACAATTTGAGGGCATTGAGATTGGTTATGATACTTGATACTTGTTACAGCAATGGTGCATATAAAGATTTACCGGGCTTTTTACCTGCAGGTGGAAAATCATTAGGAGTGGCAGGTAAAAATGAAGGTTATGGTGTTTCACCTGAATACGGTAAAAGACTTTTAGGTGCAAAAGACCTCGTAATCGTTGATGAAAAAACAACTTCCTCAAAGGGAGGGCAAAAGGCACCAGAATTTATGTCTGATGATGGTTGGGGAAAGGTCCTAATTAGCGCTAGTTCAGCAAATGAATTATCATGGGAATCTGAGCAACTAAGACAAAGCATATTCACATACTATTTCATAGACGGTTTGAATAGAAATAATGGGTCAGTAAAATCAGCATTCACATATGCAAAACCTCTTGTCAATCAAAGGGTGCAAAACGAGAAGGCACATTATGACCATGATAAAAAAGAGTTTGTAGTACCTACACAGACCCCACAGGTAATAGTCACAAATCAAGAATGGGATATGAAGTTAAGTCAGCAAAAAATAAAATAATTAACGAATTAAGATTTTTTTATGACTTTAATTTTTTGATTTTTAAATAAAAAATGAGAGGGAATTGAATATGTGGCACAATAGAAATTTAAGAATAGGATTGTTGATATTTTTTATATTAGCAAATATTCAACCAGTTTTCGCAGAAGATGTAGAAGTATTGAAAATTATTGATTTCAGTACTAGACCTAATCTTGTTACTCCTGGTGGGAGTTCGATAATTGAGGGAAAATATATAATCTTGACTAAAGATTCTCCTATTAAAATTATAGAAGAGCGAGAACTTCATTATTTAGATACTAATACAAATAAATGGATGTTATTAGGTTCAGTATCAAATGAAGTTTTATCTGTGAATGGTATGAGAGCAGCATCAGGAAAATTTGATTGGCCTAAAGAAATGCAAGAAGGTACTTATAGGATTACATTGACAATTAAACACAGAAACCTTATTTCAAGCAGTTCAGATATTGTGGTAGTAAAAAAAGATGATGCATCCGAAAAGACGGGTCATACTTCTTTGAGCAATAAAGAAGACCCATGTAAAATCATGTATGAAACTTTTAATGAGGAGTGCATCGATGTAGGGAATGTTTCAAGGGTTACAATGCAAAATTTGTATTATTATTCAGAGTATATTGACGATGCTAAATACACTACTCTTTGTGAAACAAAAAAACCTATTAGTTATAATAACTTTAATAAATTAGTATGTAAGGGAAAAACATCAAGTTCTAAAAAGGATTCCAATAAAATAATATCAAGTGAAAAGATACTAACAAGACATGGAGACATCAATTTAGTAACAAAAAAGAAAGAAGATATTAATGAAATTTATCTTTCTATTAAGAATCTTTCAATTCTTATGGATGGTGAATTCGGAGGTTTTGAAGAAGTAATGTATAAATTAAATAGCCAAGATATTTTTATATACTCTTTTTCAATAGGGAATATGTATGAAGGGAAACAATTAGTGATTGTTACAAAGGATGGGATATACATATCTGAAAACATAGGATATTTTTCCAATGTTGTTGTAAAGAGAGATAAAATAATATTTGAAAGAGAGTTTAAAAAAGATAAAAAAATAATAACCTTCTATGATGGAAAAAACATTTATACAAATTATGATGAGGCTAAAGGGAAATGGGGGAAGGTGCAAATTAAGATAAAAAGGATAATA
>JAOAGP010000067.1 GCA_026415695.1 Thermodesulfovibrionales bacterium
ACAGCAAAATCAGAACCTCCAACAGAGGCAAAGCTCAACCTTCAGCAAGGTATGAATTACATGAGGGCAAAGGATTGGGACAATGCTATTAAGGAATTTACGCTTGCCATACAAAAATATCCCCAATACGACACTGCATACTCAAATAGGGCAGTTGCTTATATGCAGCAGAAGAAGTTTAACAAGGCAATGGATGACCTAAAAGAGGCTGAAAAGATAAATCCAAACAATGCAAACACCCATTATAACTTCACATGCTGGTATTCACTTCAAAACCAGCTCGACAGATCTCTTGACTCTCTTGACAAGGCTCTATCATTAGGTTTTAATGACTACGACATGTTAAGAAATGACCCAGATTTAAACAATGTTAGAAAACATCCAGAGTTTAGGAAGATACTTGAGAAATACAAGGTATTTATAAAATAAAATCTGATAATACTTTGGCAATACATGCCTCTTAATCTGTCATTCCTGCTAAAACAGGAATCCTTAAAAAAGGATTCTGTATCAAACACAGCATGACAGATAAGGGTTTCTAATTATGATGGTCTTTAAACCCCCTCTATGTTAAAGAGGGGGTTTGTTATTAGGATGAAAAAAAGGTTAGTCATCATCTCGTTATCTCTTTTAATCACCTTCACAATTCTATACTCCTTCAAGAATGAAATAACCTCAAGTATTATTGGTTACCTATCAGGTTACAAGATTGGTATAGTGGATATTGATTTAACAGGTGGCAGGATTGAAAGGCTAACTATCAGATCTCAAGATATAGAAGGATTTGTTGAAAGGCTTGAGTTTAGCGATACAATAAAATCACTAATAAACTACAGGATAGATGTCCTTTTTATAAAAAACCCGAGACTGAATATAATACACACACCTGATAGACAAACCAACCTTTCCTTTTTAAAAAACATGCCGACAATAAGTCATTTCAACATCTCAAAGGGATTAATTTCATTATCTGACAAGGGGTCAAATTATAATGTAAAACTAACGGATGTGGAGATTAACATAAGAGACTATTCACCTAAAAAGGGCGGTATTATGAGATTTTCAGCAAACATACAAGGCAACCTTATAGGAAATGTTGATATATCGGGCAATATAAATGGCACTGCCTCAATAGGTCCTTCTCAAAACGACATAATCCTAAACGGCAACCTTGAGATTGAATTCCACAATATCAAATCAGAAAGTTTTACAGCTAAGGGAGCCTACCTTAAAGGCAATTTTGAATATAAGGCATCGGAGATAAGGATTTACAATGCAAACACAACAATAGATGCGATATCTGTCTTAACAAAAGAAAAAGATATCCTAATAAGACAAACAAACTCTAAATTAGAATTTGACAGCAAAAAGATGTTGATAAATGTAACAGACCTAAAAACAAGGGTTTCTGAAATTGGGACTATTAAGGGGAATATATCAGCAAACATGTTGGATAAACTAACCTTCTCAACAAACCTCGTTATTGAAGATATCGATATAAACAAGGGCATTAAATCTCTTCAGTCACTGTCTTTGATAAATCTGCAGGAGTTAGACCTGTCTGGCAAAGGAAGTATAAAGGCAGAAGCATCTGGGGTATTTGATGAGGAAGGATTTCATATTAAGGACGGTCTTGCCGAAATCATGATTAAAGAAGGTGCCTTTTCCTCAAATGATGGTCTAAAGATGGGTCAGGGCATTCATGGTAACATCAAAATAAGGTTTGACGAAAAAATTGACATAAAAAAAAACAGATTAGGGCACGGTATTATTGATGGTGAGATAAAAAGTGGCGAGATTTTATGGGATAGATTCTATTACAATCATGAAAATAAACCTTCTCTTACACTTTCAGCAGATATCTATAAGATTGTTAATCAAAATGGTTTTAGTGCCACTTTAAACACTGACCTGCTAAAAACAGGCAATTACAAACTTAATATCAACAAGTCATCTGATACAGCCATCAAGGGTGTCTTCACCAACATCAGACTCAATGAGTTTCATGGTCTTTTTTTAAAGGAGTCTATTTCAAACATCCTGCCAACCCTTGAAGGCATGTCAATCAATGGCGTTGCCAATATAATGATTGATATGAATGATACAAACACCTCATTTGTGTTTGACTTAAATAGGGTTGATGTCAACATCCCAAAAATTAATTTATCGGCAAAAGAAATACATGCAAACATTCCGTTACATCTCGGTCATGAAGACAAAAAAATCATATCGCAAGGACAAATAAACATAAAAAGCCTAAGGCTTGGTGTTATCAATACAACCGATATAACTATCCCTCTGCAGTCAACACACAATAGGATTTCATCTTTACAACCTGTGTCAGTAGGTGTATTTGATGGAACTGTTCAGATACAAAACCTTAAAATTGATACATCAGATATATATGCAAGTGCTGTTTTTCTTTTAGACAATATCAACCTTTCAAATTTATCATCTCACTTGGGGTTGACCAACCTTGAAGGGCTTTTAAATGGAAAGATTGATGTTACTACTTATGAGAAAAACAAATTTAGATCGCAGGGGAGCATCTTCATTGATGTATTTGGTGGTCTTGTAAAGATCAAAGATATTTATGGAGATCTGTCATTTAAAAATGTTGGTGCAGATATCTCATTTGATGATATTGACCTCGAAAAACTCACACACACTATTAGGTTTGGCAAGATGACTGGTATAATCTATGGAAGCATCAATAACTTGCTGATACAATATGGTCAGGCTGGAAGATTCATACTTGACATAAACTCAAAAAGGAAGGAAGGCATAAAACAGACCGTTAGCACAGATGCGATTGAAAACATCTCAATATTGGGAACTGGGTCAGAGGGTATCTCAAGGCTCTTATCAACTGGGCTTAATCAATTTTTCAAGGAGTTTCCTTACAGTGCCATTGGTATCCACTGCAGTCTTGACAATGATGTTTTCACAATAAGGGGAAAGATAAAGGAAGGTGGCAAGGAATACCTCATAAGAAAGACTTTCTTGAGGGGTATTGATGTTATAAATCAAAATCCCGAAAACAACATTAGTTTTAAAGACATGCAAAGGAGGCTGTCTGTTATATTTAACAATGTCAGTCCTAAATGACTAATCTAAAAAGATTGTGTTAAATTAATCAAAAACGAAGGAGGAACCAAAGGATGAAACTAAAGAGATTATCTCTGTTTCTACCATTGATTGTTATTGCCTGTGTTACAGTAAACATCTACTTCCCAGCATCTGCAGTTCAAAAGGCAGCAGACGAGATTGTTGAAGAGATTAGGATTGAAAGGTCTCAAAAAAAGATTGAGCCTAAAAAAGACGAAAAACCAAAGCAAGAGGGTTCGTTATTTAGACAATCATTCAAATCCTTTTTGTTTGTAAATGACGCTTATGCCCAACAGATAAACATAGAGGTCTCAACCCCTGCAATCCGTGCACTTAAAGAAAGTATGAAAGGAAGATACCAATATCTATACCAATTTTATCAAAGGGGTGCAATCGGGGAAAACATGAAGGGATACCTTGAAGAAAGGGACATTGCACAACTAAATCTCAAGGAAAGGGCAGATGTAAGAAACCTCATTCAACAAGAAAATAGAGACAGACAGTCGCTATATCTGGAGATCATCTCTGCTAATAGATTTGGACAAGAAGTACTCCCACAGGTTGAAAGGATATTTGCAAATAGTTGGAGGGCAAAATCTCAAGCTGGCTGGTGGATACAAGACGACAACGGTCAGTGGCGTAGAAAGTAACAGCAATATCTTGTTGCAGATATAAAGTTATGGTTACTTAATAATTCTACCTTGCTTTTTTAGTTTTACATCAAGCATGGTTGAGGTAATTTTATAATGTCGTTTGTTTTAAAACTAAATAAACAAATTGAACAATCATGTTTGTCCATATCTTTAAGCCAAACACACATCCACCATGTGAATTACAAGCACAATTCCTCAATACATTTATATACAGAATATCAGGATACAAATGTTCGATTTACCAATGAGTCTTATCTCTTCTTAAATTGCATATGTATTATTCTTTGCTTGGCTTTGCTATATTATGTAAGT
>JAOAGP010000086.1 GCA_026415695.1 Thermodesulfovibrionales bacterium
AATATTTGTCAATTGCCTCCTTGCTAAATCGTCTCTGCCCGCCAGGGGTCTTGATTGAGGTGATTAGCCCTTGCTTTTCCATGCGATAAATCGTAGCAGGGCTTATACCTAAATATTTTGCAGCCTCTTTGGTTGTAAAAATAGTCTTTTCATCCATAAATTAAAAAGCCTCCATTTTAAGTGGTCAATAAGCCTATCAGGACATGACAACATTAGTCAACATTTATCAAAATTTGCTAATTTTATTAAATGTTTTATAAAAGGTGCATAATTTTTAAATTTGATTTGAGTTCATATTTGTCTAAAATATATTTATCAAAAGGGGTATAAATCTTCATAAACAAATAAATCAACAGGATATTTAAATGACTGTAACTTATTTTTTAAAAAAATATTTTTTCACTCAATTCCCTTAAGTCTCTTTTCATAAGGTGTTGTTATTTATTTATTTATTCAGATTTATACCCCCTTTTAAAGATAAATCAAATTTATTTTTGACACCAATGATTTGAAATATTGATTGCGAGTTAAGCTAATGCTCAACTCGCATAAAATGGTAGGGCTAATCTTGAATGCAAAAAGCTCTGATGAGATGATTTAAAGAAATTTTAAAGTAATTTTTTGATCTCTACTCCTTCACTGGCAATACATGAATAGCCTTGATAACAAGTTTTACAGTATCGCCCTCTTTAAGTCCTAAATCCTCACATGATTCAGTAGTCAGCACTGATGCCATCTCTGCAGGTGTGGTTATCTCATACTTGACCAAACTCATGACATCACCTTTTTTGACAGATTTTACCTTCGCTGTAATAGCATTTCTTGCACCATACTTCATTTTCATAATCCTCCTTATTTTTTATTTATCTATCTTTCCAACAGGGTATTCAGCCTCTTTCCAACCTTTTATTCCTGCTGGATAGCGATATACATTCTTATAGCCCAACTTCACTGCCCACATTGCACCATTGTGACTCCTTGTGCATGTAGTAAAGCCACAATAAAAGACGATTAACCTGTTTTTATCAGGTCCAAGTAGTTTTTCAAGTTCAGCCTTTTTCTTGTCATCAATGCTTGTCATCTCTGGAATGGGGAATTCCATTTGCACCGCACTTGGGATATGCTCTTTTTTATAACTTGCCTCATAGGGCATTGTGTCAATTAATAACATTGGTTTCTTTTCGTCAAGCCACTTCTTTAATTCCTGTGTGTTAACAATCTTGTAGCCACCTCTTTCAACCTCACGGGCGAAATTAACAGCAATCTTTTCATTTTCCAACTCCTTTGCACCCCATGCCCACACATTTGATGACATAGATAAAACAAGGCAAATAACTGCAACTAACAATACAAACCTCTTCATACCCTTTCTCCTCCTAATTAAATGATTTTTATTAATCTGAGACCATGTCTCTTGATTCTAAAAAAATAGATATAAAATGCACCTGCAAGCATTACTAAATCACGATAAAATGCCTGCCGTAATGAATCATGGCTTGCAAGTTCCTCACTTGAAAAACACCCACAATCAATCTCAAGGTTGTTTAGGATGCCATACCAGAGGACAATGATAAACATTATGAGCATCCCTGTTATTAAAGAAAGACAATATCTTATGTTGAAGATAAGACCTACACCTGCTAATATCTCAATTATAGGCAGTGTTATTGCCACAAATGGTAAAAACTGCTCGGGAACAAGATTGTAAAGGGATATGGTCTTTGCAAAAGACTTTACATCAAATAATTTTAAGATGCCGGCATATACAAAGAGTCCACCAAGGATTAATCTTGATACCAGATTTAGAATATCAGGAAGATTCTTGGTATTTGGTTTGTCTGGTATTATTTCTTTAACTGTCATAAATCATGATAGAGATTTTATTTATAGGAAATATAAGATATACTATATAGAAAAATCCAATAGATAATCTTGATAATATTAAACAGATTGATAGATTATTTTTATAGGTATTTTTTTTTATGTATTGATTGATGACATTTTCTGAGCTATGTGATACAGTAGATTGATTAATTTTATTAAAAGGAGAGAGTATGAAGGGAAGGATAATTTCAATCAATGTTAGTAACAAGAAAGGGGAAAAAAAGACCCCAATACAAGAGGCTACAGTATTTGAGAATAAAGGGATTGGTGGTGATGCACATGCCTCGTCAGAATGGCATAGACAGGTAAGCCTCTTAGGCATTGAGAGCATTAAAAAGATGCAGGACAAGGGGCTTGATGTAAAACCGGGAGATTTTGCTGAAAACATTACCACAGAGGGGATTGATCTGCTAAAACTTCCTATTGGAACAAGGCTAAGAATAGGGAAGGATGTTTTGGGAGAGGTGTCTCAGATTGGTAAGGAATGTCATACAAGATGTGCGATATATCAGCAAGCTGGAGATTGCGTGATGCCTATTGAAGGGATTTTTATAAGGGTTCTTAAGGGTGGATTAATAAAGGTTGGAGATGACATTATTGTTATGGAACGCAAGCCCCTTGATTACTACCTTACAGATATAGAGAATAGACCGTATTAAAATGGATAAGATTACCTTTGCAATTATTACCTTAAGTGATAAAGGTTTTCAAGGTCAGAGAGATGATACTAGCTCTCAAGTCATAAGGGATATTATTTCTGATATGGGAGAGGTAATATATTATGAAATCCTTCCTGATGATTTAGTGCTGATAAAGGAAAAACTTATTGAATTAACGAATAAGGTAGATGTGATACTCACCACAGGGGGAACAGGTTTGGCTCCTCGTGATGTAACCCCAGAGGCCACCCTTTCAGTGATTGAAAGAGAGATTAGGGGCATGTCAGAGGCAATGAGACTTGAAGGGTTAAAAAAGACAAAACATGCTATGCTTTCAAGGGGAGTATGTGGTCAAAGAGGTAAAACGCTCATAATCAACCTGCCCGGTAGTCCAAAAGGTGCATCAGAGAGTCTATTAGCCATTAAAGAGGTTATACCCCATGCTGTTGAAAAGATTAAAGGATCCGGAAGGGATTGTGCTATTTCTGATTGAGGAGGAAGGTTGTTAGAGGTATCGTATGCAATGGCTTTAATTGCTGGGGTGATGTCTTTTTTATCCCCCTGTGTCTTACCCCTCGTGCCAGTGTATATATCTGTAATATCAGGTTTGTCATATGAGGAGTTAAGGTCAAAGGGCTTTTCTCTAAAAACACTTCTTAATACCGTTTCATTTGTAATTGGTTTTTCCTCTATATTTGTTGTGCTTGGGGCATCCTCATCCTATTTTGGAATACTATTTATTGAATATCAGAGTATTATCAGGATATCAGGTGCGGTGTTGATAATTGTCTTTGGGTTATTTCTAATGGGTTTGATTAAACCCCAGATGTTATTGAAGGAAAAAAAGATACATTTTTATAATGCAACCTCAACAGTTTTAGGCTCTTTCATATTAGGTATAGTCTTTGCTGCGGGATGGACACCTTGCATAGGGCCTATATTAGGCTCTATTTTACTATACACAGCATCACAGGCGTCGGCAGAGGAGGGATTTAAGCTACTTGCCGTATATTCAGTAGGACTTGCTATCCCCTTTATTATCTCTGCCATCATGATAAATCTATTTTTTACATACACAAGAAGACTGCAGAGATTTATGAGTATATTTTCAAAGATAATGGGTATTGTGCTCTTGATATTCGGGGTGCTTCTTTTATTTGACAAGGTCTCATACTTATCGGCAATTTTGCCCGGTTTTGATGTCAAATATTGATTGTATATGACTACAAACAATCTAATCATAAGGAGGTATTAAAAGATGCAAACAGCACAAGGTTTTTTTGCAGGACTTTTTGATTTTTCATTTCAAAACTTTATTACGGTTAAGATTATTAAGGTGCTTTATATCTTGGCTATTGTTGGCACCTGTTTAGTTGGATTAGCAACACTTGCAAGTGGATTTGGGATGATGCGTTATGGTGTAGGTGCAGGTATCCTACAGGTTTTGCTTGCACCAGTAATTACATTGTTAGGAATAATATGGTCAAGGGTCTTACTTGAAATAATCGTTGTGCTGTTTAGTATTGCAAATAATACAACAAGGATCGTGGAGATGAAAGAAAAGGAATCTATTTAATAATCTTATTGATTGATAAGATATAAAGGGTTTCTTTTAAACTTTGTTGATCCACGGTTTTACTTTTTAAAGTAAATACATAGAATATGTTTTATTTTTTATTAATATGAGTGTTTTTGTATTATAAAAAAACAAGAAATAAGGAAATAAAAAACAATATTTTGATATAAATCACTATAATTCAAAATAATTGTCCTTGATGCTTTTACCCTTTTAACGATATATTAGCACTCATCAATAGTGAGTGCTAACAAGCCTTAAGGCATACCAACAAGACACAATCAAAAAATTAAAAAAGGAGGAAAGGTTTATGAAGATTAAACCGCTTAAGGACAGGGTAGTTGTGAAGTATTCAGAAGAAGATGTTGAGAAGACACCGGGTGGCATATATGTCCCCGATGTAGCGAAGGAAAAGCCGCAAAAAGGTGTAGTTGAGGCAGTTGGGTCAGAGGTCAAAGAGGTAAAGGCAGGCAATACTGTATTGTTTGATAAGTATTCAGGTTCAAAGATTAAGATCAACGATGTTGAGTATCTGATAATCAAAGAAGAAGACATCTTAGGAATAATCGAATAAAAAACAAGGAGGAGTGAAATGGCAGCTAAACAATTGCTTTTTGATGAATCTGCAAGACAGGCAATCTTAAGGGGTATCACTGTCTTGACAGATGCTGTAAAGGCTACACTTGGACCAAGAGGTAGAAATGTAATTATTGACAGGAAGTTTGGTTCACCAAACATCACAAAGGATGGAGTAACAGTTGCAAAAGAGATTGATCTCAAGGACCCATACGAGAATATGGGAGCACAGCTTTTAAGAGAGGTTGCATCGAAGACATCAGATGTAGCAGGTGATGGCACTACAACCGCAACAGTGCTTGCATACTCAATCTATAAGGAAGGTATGAAGCATGTTACAGCCGGTGCCAATGCCATTGACCTTAAGAGAGGCATTGATAAGGCAGTTGAGGTGGTTGTTGAAGAGCTTAAAAAGATGTCAAAGAAGGTAGCTGACAAAAAGGAGATTGCACAGGTAGGCACCATATCTGCAAATAACGATTCTGCTATTGGTGAGCTCATAGCAGATGCAATGGATAAGGTTGGTAAAGATGGTGTTATCACCGTTGAAGAGGCAAAAAGCATGGCTACAAGCATGCAGGTAGTTGAAGGAATGCAGTTTGATAGGGGTTATATTTCTCCGTATTTTATAACCGATCCAGATAGGATGGAGTGCACCCTTGAAAACGCATTTATACTTATCCATGATAAGAAGATTTCAAGCATGAAAGACCTCCTACCAATACTTGAGCAGATAGCAAAGATGGGTAAACCACTTCTTATCATTGCTGAAGAGGTTGAGGGAGAAGCCCTTGCTACACTTGTTGTCAACAAATTAAGAGGCACATTACAGGTATGTGCTGTAAAGGCACCTGGATTCGGTGATAGAAGAAAGGCAATGCTTGAGGATATCGCTATTCTTACAAGAGGAACTGTTATCTCTGAAGATGCTGGATTTAAGCTTGAGAATGTCAAACTTGATCAATTAGGACAGGCAAAGAAGATAACGGTTGACAAGGAAAACACAACCATTGTTGAAGGTGCAGGTGATATAAAGGCAATACAAGGTAGGGTCAAACAGATAAAGGCTCAGATTGAAGAGACCACATCAGATTATGATAGGGAAAAACTTCAGGAAAGGCTTGCAAAATTGGTAGGTGGTGTGGCTGTTATTAGTGTTGGTGCTGCAACAGAGTCAGAGATGAAGGAGAAGAAGGCTCGTGTTGAGGATGCACTAAATGCTACAAGGGCAGCAGTAGAAGAGGGTATAGTCCCTGGTGGAGGAGTAGCCCTTTTAAGATGCATCAAGACCCTTGATAAGCTGAAATTAGACCATGACATGCAAATAGGGGTAAAAATCGTTAAGAAGGCTTTAGAAGAGCCTATTCGCCAGATTATAAATAATGCAGGACTTGAAAGCTCTATCATTGTTGAAAAGGTAAAAGAGCATAAGGATGTAAATTTTGGTTTTGATGCCTATAAAGAGGAATACACCGATATGCTTAAGGCTGGTATAATTGACCCAACAAAGGTTACAAGGACTGCACTTCAAAATGCAGCATCGGTAGCTGGTCTAATGCTAACTACTGAGGTAATGATTACAGAGATGCCTGAGGACGAAAAGAAGATGCCACCTATGCCTCACGGCGGAATGGGTGACATGTATTAATAATCTCTTAATTGTTATTAGTGTGTTATATCTTCAAAGGGGCACGGATTTTAGTCTGTGCCCCTTTTGGTTTTTACAAACCCAAATGTGATATCCTTTATTATTGCCCATTGTCTTGAATGAGAGGATTAACTCATTATCAAACTTAAATCAGATAGTAATCTCATGCTTTACAACATAAAGATAATATCAATAGCCTTGAGCTTTTTGTTTGTAGTGTATTTATTGGCCCAGATGTTTGTGCCTACAAACATCGGCACTGATGCCATTGAGGTAGAAATCCCAGAAGGTGCATCATTTAGGGAGGCTATGGATATATTGCAAGGTAAAAATCTAATCAGAGACAAGAATATCTTTATCATACTTGGTAGGTTGACGGGCATGGATAGGAAGATAAGGGCTGGTTATTACGCCTTTTGGGGATATATGAGCCCTTATCAGGTGTATAAGAGGTTTTCAGAAGGAAGGATTATTGAATTTGAGGTTACGATCAACGAAGGTGATAGTCTTTTAGAAATCAAACAAAAATTGGCATCAAAAAAGATAATCACACAGGAGATCTTTGATAGACTTTCCACAGACAAGGACTTTCTGAAATCATTAAATATTGATGCACCAAGCCTTGAAGGATACCTATATCCAGATACCTACAAGTTTCCCAAGGGTGCGAAGGCTTCAAATGTAATCAAGATTATGGTTAACAGATTAAGACAGCAATACACAGATGATCTAAAAGAAAGGATGAGAGAAATAGGCTGGAACGAAAATGAGGTGCTAACCCTTGCCTCAATTATAGAAAGAGAAGCAGTAGTTGAAAAAGAGCGTGCTATAATCTCAGGGGTCTATCACAATAGACTCAAGGCTGGCATGCCACTTCAGGCTGACCCTACCGCTGTTTATGGGATAAAGAGTTATAAGGAAAAGATATACAGAAAGGACTTGTTGAGACCAACAGCATACAACACATACATAGTCAAAGGATTGCCTCCCGGTCCTATTGCATCGCCAAGTATCCAGTCAATTAGGGCTGCACTTTATCCTGCTAATATCCCATATTACTATTTTGTTTCAAGGAATGATGGCACACATATCTTTTCCAAGACCTTGGCTGAGCACAACAGGGCTATTAGATTAGTCCAAGGAGGGTGATTACTTAGAAAGGCGACATAAAATATGATTGAAAGAAGGCAGACAAGACAGATAAGGATTGGGGATATAAAGATAGGCGGAGATGCTCCAATATCTGTGCAGTCTATGACAAAGACCAATACTGTGGATGTGGATTCAACAGTAAGACAGATACTCTCTCTTAAAGATGTTGGCTGCGAGATTGTGCGGATAGCAATACCTGATATTGAGGCTGCAGAGGCATTGTGTAAGATTAAAAAGATGGTGTCTATGCCAATAGTGGCAGATATCCATTTTGACTGGAGATTGGCATTGAAGGTTGTAGATGATGGAGTAGATGGATTGAGGATTAATCCGGGGAATATAGGTGCAAGATGGAAGATAAAAGAGGTTGTTGACATAACTAAAGAGAGGGGAGTCCCTATTAGGATTGGTGTAAATGGCGGTTCCCTTGAAAAAGATATACTACAAAAACATGGACACCCTACAAGTGAAGCCATAGTTGAGAGTGCTGAAAGACACATGAGGATATTGCAGGAGATGGATTTTCATGATTTTAAGGTGTCTCTGAAGGCTTCGGATGTCCTTACTACGATTGAGGCATATAGGATATTCTCACAAAGATATGATTATCCTCTTCACATAGGCATATCGGAGGCTGGTCCACCACATACGGGTATCATTAAGAGTTCAGTTGGATTAGGAGTTTTACTCTATGAAGGGATTGGAGATACAATAAGGGTATCCCTTACTGCACAACCAGAAGAAGAGGTTAGGGTGGCATTTAAGATATTGAGGGCATTGGGCTTGAGGGAACAATCTGCTGATATTATCTCGTGTCCCACTTGTAGTAGATGTGCAATTGATATTAAGCCTTTGGCATCAAGGATTGAAGAATACCTGATGAATGTTAAGAAACCTGTTAAGGTAGCCGTGATGGGATGTGTGGTAAACGGTCCGGGTGAGGCAAAAGAGGCTGATGTTGGTATCGCTTGTGGGAAATTAGAAGGTGTATTATTCAAGAAAGGCAAGGTAATAAAAAGGCTAAAGTCTGAAGACATGTATGATGCCCTAATCGATTTGATTGAGGATATGCGATAGTGGAGACATCCTTGAAACGAATAAGTATTGATTCAAACAATTACGGGGATGTCATAACCCTTGTTTCTGAGGCAATAAAGACATCTAAAATAGTTGCATATCCAACAGAGACATTCTATGGACTTGGCGTAAGATACGATGATGAAAAGGCACTTCAAAGACTTTACTTTGTCAAGAAAAGGCATGAAGAAAAGACCATGCCTCTAATCATCGGGGATATATCTCAATTGGAGGTTTTGGTAGAGTCAAAAAATAATGTTGAGGACTTATTGATTAATGAGTTCTGGCCAGGCCCACTTACAATACTATTTAGGGCAAGAAGGGGACTTAGTGATTTTATTGTAAAGAATGGAAAGGTTGCTGTTAGACTACCAAGTGGCAGTATAGCAAGAGATATATCCAATCATGCAAAACTACCAATAACATCTACGAGTGCTAATATCTCAGACATGCCTCCTGCAGATGATCCAGATTTGGTGTTTAGATACTTTTTTGATAGCATTGATATCCTGCTTGATGCTGGGTCAACAACGGGCGGTAAGCCATCAACCATTGTTGAAGTGGGTAATAATGCGGTATGTATTGTTAGGCAAGGGGTGTTAGATGTAGAAGGTTTTTGTAAAAGGTTTGGATTAGGCATAATTCGTAAACAATAAAAGAGCAAAAAAGAGAGGAAGATAATGATGAGATTTGAGGATTTTAATCTTGACACAGAGATACTTAAGGCTATTGCGGATATGGGGTTTGAGGAGCCTACTGCAATACAAGAACTTGTTATTCCAAAGATTATGCAAGGTAAAGATATCATAGGACAAGCACTTACAGGCACTGGAAAGACCGCTGCATTTGGTATTCCCATATTGCAGAGATGTAAAAATGAAGAAAAGCCCTTTGCCTTAATATTAGAACCTACAAGAGAACTTGCAATGCAGGTATCTCAGGAACTCAATAAACTTGGAAAGTATAAAAGGTGTCAGGCATTACCCATATACGGCGGTAAGTCTATTGAGATGCAGATTAGGGCATTGCAAAAGGGTGTTGATATAGTTGTTGGCACACCGGGCAGGGTGATAGACCATTTAGAAAGGGGCACATTGTCGTTAGATACGGTTAAGTTTCTGGTTTTAGATGAGGCAGATGAGATGCTAAACATGGGATTTATTGAGGATGTTGAAAGAATAATCAATCAGACACCAACTCATAGACAAACTATGTTGTTTTCTGCAACGATGCCACAACCTATAGTAGATATTTCAAAAAAACACCTCAAAAATCCTGAAAGGATAAGGGCTAATACAAAGGATGTCGTTGTTCCTAAGATATCACAGGTATTTTATGAGGTAAAGGACAAAGACAAGATAAATGCCCTAATCAGATTACTTGATGTTGAAGATCCAGAGTTGGCAATTGTGTTTTGTCACACGAAGAAAGAGGTTGATGATGTTGCTCTTCACCTTCAAGAGACTGGTTTTAATGCAGCAGCCCTTCACGGAGACTTCACACAAGCGCACAGGGATGAGGTGATGAGCAAATTCAAGGCTGGTAAGTTAGATATATTAGTAGCTACAGATGTGGCTGCACGGGGACTTGATATCCAGAATGTCAGTCATGTGATTAATTTCAGTATTCCGCATAATCCAGACAGTTACATCCATCGGATAGGGAGAACCGCGAGGGCAGGTAAATCAGGGATAGCAATTACCTTTGTCAGACCTCAAGAGTATAAGACACTGAGACTTATTGAAAAGACTGCAAAGACGAGGATAGATAAGAAATCACTGCCATCTGAAAGGGATGTATTTGAGGCAAAATCAAGGTCTATCATCAGGGATGTTGAAGAAATTATAACATCAGAAGGACACAAACTTTATCTGCCTCTTGTAAAAGAGATGGCAGAGAGGAATAGTCTTTTTGATATTGCAGCAGCTGCCCTGTTTTCTGCATATGGAGATATAAAGACTGTGTCAACAGATAAAGAGGCTGATTATGTAAGACTTTTCATGACGATAGGAAAGAAAGACAAGATTCATGTTGGTGATATTGTAAGAAATGTTGCAAAAGAGGCAAACATACCACCAAACAAGATTGGAAAGATTGATGTTATGGACAAATTTACATTCATAGAGGTGCCTCAAGACCTTGCTGATAAGGTAATTAGATCAGTTGATGAGATGATAATGAGCGGAAGAAAGGTGCGGATAGAAAAGGCAAAGGAAAAACCAGAGGAAGCAATATCACAAGTAAAAAAGGGCAATAAAAAAGGTAAAAGGCAATGAATTTTAGCCCTTTTGTGTATCAAAAATCCTACTGACTTTTTTCCTCAAGTAAGATTTTGTGTTTGACAAGAGACATCTCTTTTATTCGACCATGAAATGTCTTTTGCTCACCAAAAAGATTCTTTAGAAAGATAGTATCCCCTTCAGGTATGAGAATATCAACACCTTCAAGGTATAATTTCTCCTCACCATTTTTGTAGATATAGACATTTGCCTCACACATCTATAACCTCCTTAATCCTATCTATGAGTTTATCAATAAGGTGCGGCAGTGGTTCTTTCACATTACCAATGATTTCTAATCCCTCTTGGTTTAGAGGAAGCAATATCTTCCTTGCACTACTTGTTGCAATAGCTTGAGCCATCGGTGGTGTGAGTTCTCCAAGCATGGCGTTTGAAAGCACAATACTTAACGGTCCTGTAATGATATCAACCTTGGAGGCATTAATAACTATGGCGTTTTCACCAGTTGCCCCTTTATTTGCCCTTGATTTCATCATAGCAGAGGTAGAGGTTGAGTTTGTGCCTAAAGCCAATATCTCTATTTTTTCACCAAACTCATCCCTTAATCTCTTTGTGATTAGGCTTCCAATACCACCACCTTGCCCATCTATGACGGCAATCTTTACCATATCAAAAGTATAGTATTTAGATTAGTAAATCGTCAATTTTATCATAAAAAATGTTAAAATAACGCAAAAATTATCCATATAAAAGGTTACCAAAAAAGGATACAAAGTGGACTCATTGTATAGGCAAAAAGGTATTAAAAGTGTATTAGTTATAACACTTTTACTAAACATCTTAGTAGCCTTAATGAAGGTCATATATGGTTATGTTGTTGATTCCGTTTCTATTCGTTCTGATGGGTTTCATTCACTTTTTGATGGTGTATCAAATGTTATTGGATTAATAGCACTAAAACTATCAAGTCAACCACCTGATAGTAAGCATCATTATGGTCATAGAAAGGTTGAAACACTATTTACTATTTTTATTGGATTGGTGATGCTTGTAACCTGTTTTGAGATACTAAAAAATACCTATGAGGCGCTTTTCAAAGGTGAGATGCCGTCAATTAGTTACAATAGTTTTTTGGTAATGTCTTTTACATTTATAGTGAATATATTTGTCTATTTTTATGAAACGACTATGGGGAAGAGGCTAAGAAGCGAATATCTCATTGCAGATGCAAAACATACCCTTTCAGATATATTCATAACCATTGGAGTGATTTTTGCGCTTATATTACAATGGTCAGGTATAACATTTGCCGATGCCGTCGTTGGATTAATAGTGGGTGTATTCATTGGCTATACTGGAATTGTCATAATAAAAGAGTCATCTGATGTGTTGATAGACAGAAGCTATGTTGATGATATTACTATCAGAGAGATTGTATGTATGCACAATGATGTCATTGAATGTCATGAAATAAGGGCAAGGGGGGCTAAAGGTGATGTCTTTGTAGATTTGCATATTCTGGTTTCTCCAGAAATGTCAGTATTGCAAGCACATAGGATAGCCCATGAGGTTGAGGATGCAATAAAACTAAAGATGCCCGAGATAAAGGATGTAGTTATACATATTGAGCCTAAAGAAAAGGAATGAATTTAGTATCAATGTTCTCAATTCTTTTTCTTAAATGTAGATGCTCAATTCTTAAGCAGGTTTTTGTAAAGTATCTGGTTTTTATTTTATAGTATTAAAAAGTAATAAAATAGAAATGGGGAAAAATGTATAAAGAAATTACATTGGAATACAACAGCGATTTAGACGATATGGATTTTTCTGTTGTCAGGTTATTAAATAAAAGTTTTGCTGAACATGAAATGAGACTGAAGTATGAGAAAAATAAGATCATTATATTATTAAGGGAGATTGATATTAAAAAGCTTAAAGACTTACCATCATTTTCTCCATATGCTGATAAAAAAATATTACAAGATGTAATTAATGCTATTGAAAAAATAAAAAGTTATGGGATTAAAGGTAATAAAAGAAACTATGTTGATTACAACAAGGAAAGAAAGGTAAAAGATAGGGGAGAAAAGGAGATTAGCAGAGAACAATATTACTATGCTAAATGCCATAATTTTAGTTCAAAAAACAACATCTGCCCAGAGGAGCATATAAATAAGATAATAGTTGGTGACAGTGAATTTATATTAAAAAATATTCCAGAAAACTCAATTGATTTGATTGTTACCTCCCCACCATACAACTTCGGACTTGAGTATGAGTCTAATGAGGATGCTCATTATTGGGAAACATATTTTGATAAGCTATTTAAGATTTTAGAGGAATGTATTAGGGTCTTGAAATACGGTGGAAGGATATTCATCAATATACAACCATTGTTTTCTGATTATATTCCAACTCATCATATCATTAGCAATTTCTTTCTGTCCAAAAAGATGATTTGGAAAGGTGAAATCTTATGGGAGAAAAACAACTACAATTGCAAATATACTGCATGGGGAAGCTGGAAAAGCCCGAGTAACCCATATCTAAAATACACATGGGAATTTATAGAAATATTCTGTAAAGGTGATTTAAAAAAGACAGGTAATAACAAAGATATAGACATCTCATCAGATGAGTTTAAGAAATGGGTTGTAGCAAAATGGTCAATAGCCCCTGAAAGAAATATGAAGGATTATGGACATCCAGCCATGTTTCCAGAAGAATTGGTAGAACGCATCCTTAAACTATTCAGTTATAAAAATGACATCGTGTTAGACCCTTTTAACGGTGTAGGAACGACTACAGTTGTGGCAAAAAGATTGAAGAGGAAATATATTGGCATAGATATATCGCCAGATTATTGTAATGTTGCTCAAAAGAGGATAGATGATTTGGATGCAAATAAAGGCTTGTTTGTAGATGAACCTTGATTTAAAAAAAAGAATAGACAATATAGTTTCAACTTATGAAAAGATCGTTAAAGGAGTTGATGAAAAGGCACACGAAAATACAGACAGGGCATATGGAGGGATAGTTAGGAGTGAAAAGGGGAAACTTCAAGAATATATAACAGAAGAGATTATTAAAACCGCCTGGGAGTCACTTGGTGGTGATATTAACCGTCTTAATATTGATTCAAAAAAACATCAAATTCGTATCAAACAAGAATATGTTAACAATCTTGATGACCCAGAGGTCAGGGATTATATAAATTCAAACATTGAAGAATATATTTATGAACTGAGTGTTGATAAACAAGTATATGTTGATTATGAA
>JAOAGP010000095.1 GCA_026415695.1 Thermodesulfovibrionales bacterium
ATATTAGCAACATATTTCCCATACATCCTGAAGGCAATAAAAAAGATTACAAAAGAGATTATCGCAACCAAGAGCGTATTCATAAGGCATCATTTTAAATGAAAACAAAGGCATTTGCAAAATATAATTTTGGGCTCATTGTTCTATACCTTACACAATTTAACATTTTATTGAATTTAGGCTGTTTTTGTTTTATCATTGTATCCATTGCAATTTGTTACTTTTCAGTGTTATTAGTGTAAAACTCTAAACAAAAGGTGTTTTTGTTATATGCAAATACCATTTCAAATAAACAGAAGGAGGATACGGTGCTGAAAAAAAAGGCATTGATTACTGGAATAACTGGTCAGGACGGGGCATACTTGGCTGAGTATCTACTATCACTGGGCTATGAGGTTCATGGTATAAAGAGGAGGTCTTCCCTCTTTAACACTGAAAGGATTGACCATCTTTATAAAGACCCTCATGAGGATAAAACCGATTTTTTCCTGCACTATGGTGACCTCACCGATAGTCTCAACATCACAAGGCTGATACAAAAGATTCAGCCTGATGAAATATACAACCTCGGGGCACAATCCCATGTTGCTGTTAGCTTTGAACAACCTGAATATACCGCAAATGTAGATGGATTAGGCATTTTGAGGATACTTGAGGCAGTAAGACTTCTTGGGCTTAAGGATAAAATAAGGATATACCAAGCCTCTACATCTGAGCTTTTTGGTGGTATTAAGACATACCCACAGGATGAGACAACTGGGTTTTATCCTAAAAGTCCTTATGGTGTGGCAAAACTTTATGCCTATTGGATAACAGTAAACTACAGAGAAGCATATGGTATTTATGCTTGTAACGGGATACTTTTTAACCATGAATCACCTATAAGGGGTGAGACATTTGTATCAAGAAAGATTACAAGAGGGGTATCAAGGATTATTTTAGGTCTTGATAAATGCATCTTTTTGGGAAACCTCAATGCAAAAAGGGATTGGGGACATGCTAAAGACTATGTTAAAGGTATGCACCTGATACTTCAACAACCTGAACCTGATGATTATGTTCTTGCAACTGGTGTTTCAATATCGGTGAGGGATTTTGTTAAGACGGCATTTAAAGAATATGGAATAGACATAGTGTTTGTTGGTAGAGGAGTAGATGAGTGTGGAATTGTTGAAAACATAGATGATGACAAGATTTTAGGTCTATTAAACCAAGTAAAGATAAAGGAATACCAAAGAATAATTGATAATGTTAAAAAAATAAAAGGGGAAAGGGTTGTAGCGGTTGATACTAAATACTTCAGACCATCAGAGGTAGATATGCTTGTAGGTAATCCCTCAAAGGCTATGACCAAACTTGGCTGGAAACCAACATATACAATAAATGACCTAATCAAAGAGATGGTCAGAGGAGATTTAGCAAGGAGCTACAGAGACTTTGTCCTAAAAAAGAGCGGGTTTGATATAGTCAGTAGTTGTGAACTTTAGGTCTTACTTGTTCATCATCTCAAGAAACTCCTTGTTGTTTCTTGAGGCTTTAAGTTTGCTTAACAGAAACTCCATGCTTTCAACCGTGCTCAAGGGGTTTAACACCTTTCTTAATATCCACATCTTGTTAAGCACATCCTGTGCAACAAGGAGTTCCTCCTTTCTCGTACCAGATGCATTTATATCTATAGTCGGGAATATCCTCTTATCAACCAACTTCCTATCTAAATGAAGTTCCATGTTACCTGTGCCCTTAAACTCTTCAAATATCACATCATCCATCCTACTACCTGTATCAATAAGTGCAGTGGCTATGATAGTGAGACTCCCTCCCTCTTCTATGTTTCTTGCAGTTCCAAAGAATCTCTTTGGTCTCTGAAGGGCATTTGCCTCTAAGCCACCAGACAACACCTTCCCGCTTGTAGGGGTAATTGCATTATATGCCCTTGCAAGCCTCGTTAGACTATCTAACAAGATAACCACATCCCTGCCCACCTCAACAAGTCTCTTTGCCCTCTCTATAACCATCTCTGACACCTGACAATGTCTCTGTGGAGGTTCATCAAAGGTTGAACTAATTATCTCTGCACTGCTTACCTGTCTTTTCCAGTCAGTAACCTCCTCTGGTCTTTCATCAATGAGTAATATTATCAGGTTTATATCCTTGTGGTTTGTCCTTATTGCCTTTGCGATTGACTGAAGCAACATCGTCTTACCAGTCCTTGGTGCTGCAACAATCAAACCCCTTTGCCCCATACCTATTGGGGCTATTAGGTCCATCACCCTCATTGAATAGTCTTCATTGTATTCTAACTGTATCTTCCTTGTTGGATAATAAGGAGTGAGGTTGTCAAATAAAGGTCTATTGCTATTAGCCTCTGGTGAGGCATTGTTGATACTTTCAACCTTCAAAAGAGCAAAATATCTCTCTGTCTCCTTTGGTGGTCTAATCTGTCCTGATATAAAATCACCCGTCCTTAATGAAAACCTCCTTATCTGTGATGGTGATACATAAATGTCATCTGGTGATGGTAAATAACTATAATCAAGAGACCTCAAAAAGCCAAAACCATCAGGAAGTATCTCCAACACCCCTGCACCATACACATTTCCAATCTTTTCAGACTGTGCCTGCAAGATGCTGAAGATGATATCTTGTTTTCTCATGCCTGTAGCACCATCTACATTTAATTCCTTTGCAAGATTGGTCAGTTCCTCAATAGACATAGATTTTAGTTCAGAAATTGAAATATAATTTTCCATCTTTTTCCCTCTTAATGTTTGCATAATTTGATTAAATGCTCTTTGATAATCACTAAAAAGAAATAAATTTCTTTAAACTAAAACGGATTGTTGGTTATCTCTTAAACCCCTCTAAACATGATGTTGGTGGGTATAAACAGGATACATATTTAAAATACAGAAAGTTTTTATATTTGTCAAGTGTAATCCATAAAAAAGTGTAACAGATAAAAGAAACATTTAGCATGTTTAAAAAAAATAATTCTTTGTTGCTCATCTTTCATCCCTTAAATACACCTTTTATTCCATCTGACAATTTTTTTACATTATGTCTATAAATGACATAGCACTTTGAGTTTATCTGTCCTTATCTACAACCCTTTTTCTGTTAAACCTATTCATTGCCTTATCTACACCATTTATGATTATCTCTTTTATTGCCAATTCCGCATCTATCAAGGAGTTATCTATAATCTCAATCTCCTCTTTATTAAATCTTGACAACACATACTCATCAACAGGGATTGAGACATCCCTGCCAATACCAATCTTTAGCCTTATGAATTGATTTGATGACAACTCATTTATGATAGACTCAATACCCCTGTGTCCACCCGAACTGCCTTGTTTTTTTATCTTGATTACACCAACATCTAAATCAATATCGTCTTGGCAGACTATGATATTTGATTTGTCGATTGAATACTTACTAACAATCTCTTTTACTGCTACACCGCTTCTATTCATATATGTAAGTGGTTTAAGAAGGAGGATGTCGTTGCCATCTATCTTACATCCCCCTATTTGATATCTGTCTCTGTGCTGAAATGCTACTGATTCGGACTGTGCTAATCTATCAACAAGTATAAAGCCTATATTGTGCCTTGTTTGGGCGTATTTAATGCCCGGATTACCTAATCCAACTACAAGCCACAACTATTTGCTCTCTTCTGCCTCTTGTTTCTTGCCCTTCTTTATTACCTCTGGCTCAACTACCTCTTGGGTTTCTATAGCCTCTGTAGGTGCCTCTTCTTTGATAGATGTTACAGTTGCTATAACCTCTTCCTTGTCTGTTAAAACCTTAATACCCTCGCCAAGATTTAAATCTCCTACATGTATGGATTGATTTAGTCTCAATTTTGAGACATCCACATCAATATGACCGGGTATCTTATCAGGAAGGCACTGTATCTCAATCTCCCTTAAACCATACTGCAGGATGCCACCATCCTGTTTTACCCCGATAGGCTCTCCCTTGATGATTACATGGACTGATACTATGATCTCTTCGGTTGCAAGTATCTCTTGGAAATCGGCATGTAGTAAGGTATTATTTATTGGGTCTGTTTGATAATCCTTGAGAATTGCCTGTTTTGTAATGTTGTTTGGAAAGTTTAAGTCAACAATGACCTGTTCACCTGCAGTCTTTGTGATAAAGACGGCTAACTCTTTAGTGGGTATCTGTATCGGTTGGGAATTGCCTGCCCTGTAAACTACTGCTGGGATAAAACCACTTCTCCTTAAACTCCGGGCTACACCCTTACCCGATTTGCTTCTTTCAACGACATTTAATGCTACTTTTTCCATCATTCCTCCTTGATAATTTATACAAACAGTGAACTTATAGTAGTCTCTTCATGTATCCTCTTGATTGCTTCAGCAAGAAGTGGGGCAATGCTTAATACCTTTAACTTGCTGCACCTTGCCGTCTTTTCTGACATAGGGATAGTGTCTGTAACCACTACTTCCTCTAATAACGAGTTGTTTATTCTATCAATTGCAGGACCTGATAAGACTCCATGTGTACATGCTGCATATACCTTAATTGCACCATTGTCAAAAAGCGCCTGTGCAGCCTGTGTAGTAGTGCCTGCGGTATCAATCATATCATCAAGGATAATTGCCTCTTTATCTTTGACATCGCCTATTACATGCATTACCTTTGACACATTTGCTGCCTCTCTACGCTTATCAACTATGGCTAACGACGCCCCTAATCTCTTTGCAAAATCCCTTGCCCTTTCAACACCACCAGCATCAGGTGATACAATGACAGTGTTTTTGTCGCACTTGTTTTTAAAGTAATCCCTCAAAACAGGGGCTGCATAAAGGTGATCAACTGGGATGTTGAAGAATCCCTGAATCTGTCCTGCATGTAAATCAATGGTTAATACCCTGTTGGTTCCAGCAGCTGTTAGTAAGTCTGCCACAAGTTTAGAGGATATAGGAACACGGGGTTGCACCTTTCTATCCTGACGGGCATAACCGTAATATGGTATCACTGCAGTTATTCGTCTTGCGGATGCCCTCTTTAGAGCATCAATGATAAGCAACAGCTCCATGAGGTTGTCATTTACAGGTTTGCATGTTGGTTGTATTACAAAGACATCAGCCCCCCTTATATTTTCATTAATCTGAACCATTATCTCACCATCACCAAATGTAGTTACCATTGAGTCAAGAAGGGGGATGTTAAGGTGTTCACTGACCTTACATGCAAGATCAGGATTTGCATTACCAGTGAGTATCTTTAGATCATTGGGCATTGTAGTCTCCTATTCTGAAAGACTGGGGCGCCAGGATTCGAACCTGGGAATGGCAGATCCAAAATCTGCTGACTTTCCGCTTGTCGACGCCCCAAATATTTTTGAAGCAAATATAATAGCATATTTTTGTATTTAAGGCAAAATTTAGGTAAGACTTATATGATGTGTGTATTTTTCAAATTCAGTAATAAAGTTTGGGCTAAAAATACCTGTTTTGATATTTGCTCTAATGTCATCTAAATTCCAAAATCTCAACTCATCAATCTCCTCAATGTTATACCTAAAAGGTCCATTGTGTTTTAGCAGATATGTATAGACAAGTTCACTCTCGTATTCGTTTGAATGTATGTAGGAGTATAAATAGTCCAACCTTTCGGGTATTACACCTATTTCTTCTTCGGTCTCTCTTATCAAGGCTGACTCTATTGATTCACCAATATCAACATGCCCACCTACAGAGGTATCCCACAATCCTGCAGCAACATCCTTATTTAATGATCTTTTTTGTAAGAGCAATTCCCCTGCATCATTTACAACGATGACATGCACAACCTTATGCAAAAGGGAAGGATTACCATGGATTTCATCTCTATAAGCCCTACCAATTGTTTTACCATCTGTGTCAACAATCTCAAGTATCTCTGTCTTCATGATGAAAATAGATCCTTTATTTTACTCGTGAATCCTTTACCACCTGGTATCTCCTCTCCTGATATTTTTGCAAATTCCTGTAGTAGTTCCTTTTGTCTTTGGGTGAGTTTTTTAGGGACCTCTATATAAACCGATACGATTTGATCCCCTCTTTGAAATGTCCCAATCTTAGGGATGCCTTTACCCTTTAGCTTAAATGTAGCCCCTGATGATGTGCCTGCTGGTATCTTAAGGGTATGCTCACCGTTGAGTGTGGGTATGTTTATCTCGCCTCCAAATACTGCCTTTGGAAATGAAATAGGGACCTCGCAATATACATCTATTCCTTGTCTCTTGAATTTATCATGTTCTTTGACATAGATGATTACATAGAGGTCACCCGGAGGTCCACCATAATCTCCAGAATCTCCTACTCCAGTTATCTTTAATCTTGAATTGTTATCAACACCGGCAGGCACCTTCACATTCAATTCTTTGTAAACCCTTACTTTCTTTGAGCCATTACACTGTTTACAGGGATTTGTGATGATAGTCCCACTACCATAACACTTTGAACAAGTCTTAGATACACTGAAGAATCCCTGTTGAAACCTGATATTGCCGGTTCCTTTACACTGTGGACACTTCACAGGTGATGTGCCGGGTTCCGAGCCAGTGCCATGACATTCAGTGCAGTCTTGCCATCTCGGGATAGTAATACGCTTTTCAGTTCCAAATGCTGCCTCCTCAAGTGTAATAGTTAGATCGTATCTAAGGTCTGCACCTCTTGTAGGTTTAGGTCCTCTTGAGCTAAATCCACCAAAGAAGTCCTCAAAAATATCCTCAAAGATGGTTGTAAAGGTTGTGCCTGCACCAAACCCACCCTGTCCATTGAAACCATCAACGGTCCCAAATCTGTCGTAATGGTTTCGTTTATCAGGGTCAGAAAGGCAGGAGTATGCCTCGTTTATCTCCTTGAATTTTTCCTCAGCCTCTTTATCACCCTGATTCCTGTCAGGGTGATATTTGAGGGCGAGTTGACGGAATGCCTTTTTTATCTCTTCTTGAGAGGCATTCCTGTCAACCCCTAATGTAGCGTAATAATCCTTCATCGTTTATCTTTTACTTCTTTCCTTTGTCAACATCCTCAAATTCAGCCTCAACCACATCCTCTTCCTGTTTCTTTTTCTGTGATGCCTGCTCTCCTGTTGTTCCAGTAGCACCAGCCCCTTTATACATATGTTCAGCAAGTTTATGTGAAGCCTTTGTGAGTTCCTCAATAGCAGATTTTATCTCACTTGCACTGTTGCTCTGCTCCTTTGCCTTTTTACACTTTTCAAGTGCTGCAGTTATCTCTGCCTTGTCTGCATCGGATATCTTGCTGCCATGTTCTGACAGGGATTTTTCCACAGTATATATCAATGTGTCAGCGTTGTTTTTCGCCTCTGCTAACTCCCTCTTTGCCTTATCTTCTGATGCGTGTAATTCGGCTTCCTTCATCATCTTCTTTATCTCCTCTTCTGTAAGACCACTTGAAGCTGTTATCTTTATTGATTGTTCCTTGCCAGTGCCAAGGTCTTTAGCAGATACATGTAAGATACCATTTGCATCAATGTCAAAGGTAACCTCAATCTGTGGTATTCCACGAGGTGCGGGCGGTATTCCTACAAGTTCAAATACACCAAGCAACTTGTTATCTGCTGCCATCTCCCTTTCACCTTGATGCACCTTGATTGTTACAGCAGGCTGATTGTCTGATGCAGTGGAGAATATCTGTGATTTTTTAGTAGGTATAGTAGTATTCCTCTCTATAATCTTTGTGAAGATACCACCCAATGTCTCTATTCCTAATGAAAGTGGGGTTACATCAAGCAAAAGCACTTCTTTTATATCTCCCTTAAGCACTGCAGCCTGTATAGCAGCACCCATAGCAACTACTTCATCAGGATTGACAGTCTTGTTAGGTTCCTTACCAAAGTAGTTTTGCACAACCTGTTGGACACGAGGAGACCTTGTCTGCCCACCTACTAATATGACCTCATCAATCTCTTTTGCGGACAGTCCTGCATCCTTGAGAGCCTTATTACAAGGATCAATCGTCTTTTCAACAAGGTCTTCAGTGAGTTGTTCTAATCTTGCCCTTGTGAGTTTTATTAACATGTGTTTCGGACCTGATGCATCAGCGGTTATAAAAGGAAGATTTATCTCTGTCTCCATAGCAGTTGAAAGTTCAATCTTTGCCCTTTCTGCAGCCTCCTTCAGTCTCTGAAGAGCCATCTTGTCCTTTTTGAGGTCAATACCTTGCTCTTTTTTGAACTCCTCAACAAGCATGTCAATAATCCTTAAATCAAAATCATCACCACCTAAGTATGTATCACCATTTGTTGCCTTGACCTCTATGACTCCTTCTCCAATCTCAAGTATGGAGACATCAAATGTGCCACCTCCAAGGTCATAGACTGCGACCTTTTCCTCCTTCTTTTTGTCAAGTCCGTAACAAAGTGCAGCCGCAGTTGGTTCATTTATTATCCTCAAGACATTAAGACCTGCAATACGGCCTGCATCCTTTGTAGCCTGTCTTTGACTATCATCAAAGTATGCGGGAACCGTTATAACTGCATCAGTAACAGGCTCCCCTAAATAATCCTCCGCCGCCTGTTTTAGTTTCTGAAGTATCATGGCTGATATCTCTGGTGGAGAATACCTCTTACCCCTAATCTCTACATGTGCATCGTTGTTGTCAGCAGGGACTATTTTATATGGTAACCTCTTCTTTGCATGCTCAACCTCTTGAGAATCATACTTTCTACCCATCAATCTTTTTATGCTAAATATCGTATTTTCAGGGTTTGTGATTGCCTGTCTTTTTGCAATCTGACCAACAAGTCTTTCCCCTTTTTCTGTAATCGCAACTACTGAAGGGGTTGTCCTACTACCTTCTTGATTGGGTATAACGACAGGGTCACCCCCAATTACAACTGCTACTACTGAGTTTGTTGTTCCTAAATCAATTCCTATTGCCTTTCCCATATTATTTCCTCCTTGAATTATTTATCAGTCTTTTTAGATACTACCACTAAAGAAGGTCTGATGACCTTGTCCTTAAGAATATAGCCTTTTCTAAATTCTTCAACTACTGTATTTTCTGCAATGTCATCTCTTTCAACCTGACTCATTGCATGGTGCAATGTTGGATCAAACGGTTTATCCTTTGCTTGTATGGGTGATACACCAAATTTCTCAAGGGTTCTGTATATCTCTCGCAGTGTGTTTTCTACCCCTTGTCTTAACGCATTTACCCCTTCATTTTGTGCCTCAAGGCTATGTTTTATAGCCATCTCTATGCTATCAACTATTGGTAAGATTTCATAAATCAGGGCTTCATTGCTATATTTAATCAATTCTTCCCTGTCTTTTTGGGTTTTCCTCTTGTAGTTTTCAAACTCTGCATAGAGACGAAGATACTTTTCCTTCACCTCCTCAATCTCTTTTTGTAGTCTTAAAATATTGTCTTGGTCCTCAGATGTATTATTACCATTAGTGCCTATTACATCTATATCCTCCGAGGTCTCAATCTCCTTTTTTTCTTCTTGCATCTATATTCCCTCCATCAAGATTTATTCAGAAAAGGTCTTAGTAAGACAGTTTGATACAAAATCCACCATGCTTATAGCCTTTGAATAATCCATCCTTGTAGGACCAATCAAGGCTATAACACCCATTTTTTTGCCACTATGTCCATATGTTGAAGCCACTATGCTACATCTTGAGAGTTCCTCAAATTCATTTTCTCTACCAATGATTACTTGCACTCCATCAGTCTTGCTTATGCTGTCTATTATCTTTAGCATGATGTGTTTATCCTTGATAGCCTTGTAAATCTGCTTTATCTTTGAGATATCCGCAAAGTCTGGTAATGTTAAGACATCTAAAAGCCCCTCCATGTATATTTCCCCTTCTGAAAATGACAGGATCTGCTCGTAAATCTTAAAAGCTTTATCAAGGAGTCTATCTAAAACAACCTTGTCAAATCTCAACCTTTTAAATAACAAGGATTTTACCTCATCAATGCTTAAGCCAGCATACTCTTTGTTTAGATAATCACTAAGACGATTTAGGTCTTTTTGGGTAAACAAGGGGTCTACCTGTATCACCCTATGTTTTATTAATCCTTCGTTTGTAAACAACACTGCCGCAATTGATTCTCCCCTATACCGTATCAACTCTATCCTCTTAAATGTTGATACATCTGGTTTAGGTGCTTGTGCAATACCCATATAGTTTGACATCCTTGAGAGCAAAGCCGAAACTTCAGCAAAGTAGGCATCAATGTCATCTCTTATATTCTGAAGCCTTGACAAAAAGGTGGTTGCCAAATCTTCATCAAGATGACCATAACCTTCCTTCAATATAGAATCCACAAAGTATCTGTAGCCTCTGTCAGTTGGCACCCTACCAGCAGATGTGTGGGGTTGGGTCAAAAAGCCCAATTCTTCTAAATCTGCCATTATATTTCTAATAGTTGCAGAAGATACACCAAAGTCGTATTTTTTGGTCACATACCTTGAACCCACTGGTTCAGGGTTGTTGATATAACTGTGGATTACAGCATAGAGTATCTTTTTTGTCCTTTCATCAAGCATGGTGGCTTACTCTCCTTTTAGCACTCTCACCTTGAGAGTGCTAATTATTAATCCTAACAAGAAGGGATGTTATATGTCAATGTTTTTGTTAATCCATACTGGATTCATGAGATTTTGTATTTTAAACCGCATAATGATTAAACAACCTTAAAAAAGATGATATTAGCCAATATAATAACCGCCAGATACACTAACAGTGGGTTGGCTATTCAACTAATAAAACATCCCTTTTGTTATTCAAGTTTTGTATGCTATTGTCTCAATAAATATAAAGAAATTAAATTTCCTACAAAATATGTTTTACATTATCAATTAAGCAATAGGTTTTTCAATGTGAATTATCAATATATTGTATTAACAACTCATACAACAAACAACATGTAGTATTAAAAAACTTCTTGACATCTATCAAATAAAGTCATATCATTTCATGGTGGTAAAAAGTGGTAAAAAGTGGGAGATATAGATTAAACCATGCAATCATTCACAGGGACATATTACTACACTATTGACCAAAAAGGAAGGGTGATAATCCCAGTTCCTTTAAGAGAATTGTTGTTGACTAAATACAACAATACAAAGATATTCATCACCAACGCCCCTTTTGACAAGTGTCTTCATGTCTTCCCATTAGCAGAATGGTCTGTTTTGGAAGAAAAACTAAAGGATAAACCCAAAACCGACAGAAGCATACAGTTTTTCATAAGAAGGGTATTTGCATCTGCCGTTGAATGTGATATTGACAAACAAGGCAGATTGATGATCCCGTATGAACTACGGCAAAACGCCTCTTTAACAGGAGACATTGCTATAGTTGGTGCATTTGATAGGCTTGAGATATGGGATAGGGCAAAGTGGGAAGAAACCATAAATCCTGACAATATTGACATTGATGCCTACAATCGTTCTTTGGTAGAGCATGGCTTTTAGCGATGATTTACATCAGCCTGTGTTGTTAAAAGAGGTTATGCAATACCTCATTACCGACACAGATGGTTTATACATAGATGCAACCACAGGCTCTGGAGGTTATTCATGTGAGATATTGTCTAAACTCGGTAAGGATGGCAGGTTGATTAGCATAGATAGAGATTCAGAAGCATTAGAAATAGCATCTAAGAGGTGTCCAGATGAAAGGCAGAGATTTGTGAAGGCAAGATTTTCTCAGATTTCAGAGATAATCTCACAAAATGAAATGGTGAGGGGTGTTGTCTTTGATTTTGGGGTATCAAGGATGCAGATAAAAGATAACGATAGAGGATTTAGTTTTTTATCAACACAAAGACTTGATATGAGAATGGATAAAGACGAATCACTTTCAGCATGGGAAGTGGTCAATACCTATGACCAAAAGAGATTAGAAGAAATAATTAGAAACTATGGCGAAGAAAGACAGGCTCATAAGATTGCAAAGGCAATCGTTGAAATGAGGAAAAGGTCTGCCATAAATACATGCATAGAACTATCTGAATGCATCAGCATGGTAGTAGGTCGTAGGGGCAAGACCCACCCAGCAACAAAGACCTTTCAAGCGATTAGGATTGAGGTAAATAGGGAGATGGATGAGATTAAAGAGGGACTAAAAGGCGCTTTTGAGGTTTTGGCATCAAAGGGAAGGTTATGCGTTGTTTCGTATCATTCCCTTGAAGACAGGCTGGTAAAGTCTTTTTTTAAAGACTTGCATCTGGGGAAAAGATTATTGATACTCACAAAAAAACCCCTTACGCCTACCCCAGATGAGATAAGAAGTAATCCGTCTGCAAGGAGTGCAAAACTAAGGGCAGGTGAGAAGTTATGAGCAATATCCTAAACATCTCTTTGACAAAGGTGTTTTGTATCATCTTTGTCATCTTCCTGATCTTTGGGATTATCTGGTTGAGGTCTAATGTGGTTGGTTTGGAGTACAAGATAAGCAGTCTTGAAAAAAAGAAGGCTTATTTGATGAAGGAAAACAAGGCTATAGTCGCCGAGAAGGTAAGACTTCTTGCACTTGAGAGGTTTGAAAACAATGAATCAAGAGGGTTTGTATTTCCCGATAGGATAAGGGTTGTATATGTGAAAGAAACAACACACAAAGAACCATACAGAATAAGTTACAAACAAGGTAAATGAGATGCATCACAGGACAATCATCATATCTATTGTATTGATGATTGGTTTTATAGCGGTCACCTTGCGTCTTGTTGATATAATGATAATCAATCATGATTATTATCTCAATAAGGCAAAGGGACAACAGGTAAAAAGCGAGGAAATACCAGTTAAAAGGGGGCTTATCCTTGATAGAAAGGGGAGAGAACTTGCAATAAACTTAGACACAGAGTCCGTATATTCTGATAGTGCCGAGGTCAAGTCAATTGATGAGACGGCTACCAAGTTAGCAAGCGTAATCAATCAGAAACCGGAGATAATTAAGACAAAACTTGACACCAACAAAAGATTTGCTTGGATAGAAAGGAAGATTGACTTTGAGCATAGTCAAAAGATTAAAGAACTTAAACTAAGAGGCATAGGGGTTATAACAGAACCTAAAAGGTTTTATCCAAAGGGAAGTCTTGCCTCACATATAATAGGATATGTTGATATTGACAACAAGGGACTTGAAGGTGCAGAGGAAAGATTTGAAAGGTTTCTGACTGCCTCCCCTGCAAAAACAGTGGTGATGAGAGATGCTAAAGGCAATATCTTATCAGAAGGACATCAGAGGGAGATAAAGGGCAACAATGTGGTTCTCACCATTGATGAGGGATTACAATACATAGTTGAGAAAAATTTAGAGTTAGTCATGAAGGAACGAAAGGCTGCATCAGCAACTGCAATAATGATGGAACCTCACACAGGCGAGATATTAGCAATGGCAAGCCTTCCAAATTATGACCTTAATTCCCCCAGCAGTAGCACACCATCGACAAGACGAAACAGGGCTATTACAGACATCTATGAACCGGGCTCAACCTACAAGATAATTGTAGGTGTTTCAGCCCTTCAAGAAGGTATTGTCAATACAGAGATGAAGTTTGATTGCAGTGCTGGCAGCGTGGAGGTTGGTGGCAAAAGGATAAAGGATGCACACAGACACGGGGTATTGACATTTAAAGAGGTCATACAAAAATCATCCAATGTTGGCACCATAAAGATAGGGTTGAAACTCGGCAAGGAAAAGGTCTATGAATACTCCAAACTCTTTGGTTTTGGTAGCAAGACAGGGATTGACCTAATAGGTGAGGTATCGGGGATTCTGAGACATCACAGCAAGTGGTCGGGGATGTCAATAGGCGCAATATCCATTGGTCAAGAGGTTGGAGTAACACCACTACAGGTATTGAGGGCATACACCGTGATTGCAAACGGTGGCTATTTAGTAAGACCTCATGTACTAAAGGAGGTCAGGACACCTGATAATCAAGTGGTTTTTCAATCAGAGATACAAAAAAAGAGGATAATATCAGAAGAGGTTTCAGCAGTATTTAGAGATATCCTAAAAACCGTTACAGAGGATGGAGGCACAGCAAAAGAGGCAAGGGTGGATGGCAATTTAGTTGCTGGTAAAACAGGCACTGCACAGGTGATTGACCCGAAGACAAAAAAATACTCAAAGGATAAGTATATCAGTTCCTTTGTAGGCTTTGTGCCTGCAGACAAACCAAGATTTTCATTGATAGTAGTGGTATATGAGCCAAAAGGGGCTATATACGGTGGTGTAGTAGCAGGTCCAGTGTTTAGAAAGATAGCAAATGAATCACTTTCATACCTCAATATCTTAAGGGATGATGCTGATGAGAAAGGTCTCCTTGTAATGACCAATCAAGAACAAAAAAGCAACACAGCAAGATGAAGACAATAAAGGATTTGATAGACGAAAGGTTTAAGGTGGTTGGAGATATAAACAAGACTGTTTGTGGCATATCCATTGATTCAAGGGATATCAGGGATGGAGATATGTTTGTTGCACTAAAGGGTATCAACACGGATGGACATCTATACATTGACGATGCAATACAAAGAGGGGCTAAGACAATAGTGTATGACATTAGAAATGAGATGATAGATAAAATAGACCAACATCCCGATATTACATGGCTTGGACATGAAGACACATCTGATGCACTTGCATATATATCCAATGAGTTTTATGAAAGTCCATCTGAGGATGTAAAGGTCATTGGAATTACTGGGACTAATGGCAAGACAACTACCTCTTTCTTGATAAAGTCAATATTGGATGCATGTGGCTACAAGACAGGTCTTATAGGAACTATCCAGTATGTAATTGGTGACAAGATGTATGAATCAACCCATACCACTCCCTATCCACATGTTTATCAGAGGATGTTAAGACAGATGTCTGATGAAGGGTGTGAATATGTTGTATCTGAGATATCATCCCATGCCTTATTACAAAAGAGGGCTGATTATACAAAGGTAGGCGTTGCTGTCTTTACAAACCTTACAAGAGACCACCTTGATTATCACGGAGATATGGAAAATTATTTCCATGCCAAATCAAGACTATTTACAGATCTGCTCATAGATGGTGGCGTGGCGGTCATCAACATTGATGATAGTTACGGCTGTAGGTTAGTAGAGATATTGAAGGCAAGGAACATCAAAACTATCACCTTTGGCTTAAACAACACCATGAGTGATATCACTGCAGATGGTATTGAGATGACATTTAAAGGGATAAAGTATAGGTTTAAATACCATGGCGAGATAAAAGATACGATAGTCTCACCATTGTGTGGAATCACAGGGGTTTACAATACACTTGCAAGTATTGGGGTATCAATTGCCATCGGCATCCCCATTAAAAAAGTTAAGGAGGGAATAAATATGACAAATCTTGTCAAAGGACGGTTTGAAAAGGTAGATTTAGGACAGGATTTTCTTGCTGTGGTAGATTACGCACACACAGAAGATGCCCTTGAGAGATTACTGTTGACGGCAAGACATCTACTACATGCATATCGTCTGGCAAAAAGAACAGAGTTGATGATGAAAGACAAGGATAGGCAGTTTACAAATGAGGAGCCAAAGACTGGTAAGGTAATAACTGTTTTTGGATGTGGTGGAAACAGGGATAAAGGTAAGAGGTCAAAGATGGGTGAGATTGCAAGTAGATTGAGCGATTTTGTTATTGTTACCTCTGATAATCCTCGTTACGAAGACCCCAAAGAGATAATCAGAGAGATTGAAAAAGGCATAAAAGGAGACAACTACATCGTCATTCCAGATAGGAAGGTGGCTATTAAGATGGCGGTTGAGTTGGCATCTTGTGGGGATATTGTCCTTGTAGCAGGTAAGGGACATGAGGAGTATCAGGAGATTGAAGGTAAGAAAAAGGCATTCAGCGATAAAAAGGCTCTTGAAGAGGCTATCAAGATGACAATCAATAGACCGTCATTTAAACATTGGCTAAACTCATGGCAATCTGACAAGGTTCAAGATGCTAAATGTTGATGAGATAATAGAGGCAACAAGCGGGAGGATTGTGAGCCTTGTCAAAAGGGAATTCTCCGGAATATCAACAGATACCCGCACAATCAGTCCAGACGAAATATTCCTTGCTATAAAGGGGAAAAACTTTGATGGTAACAGGTTTTTCTTTGACGCAATAAGATTAGGTTCTGGGGCGATATTAAATCAATATGCCCTTTATACAGAAGGGTTTCTGTCTAATGGGGATATTGATTTAAAGGCAACCGTTATCACAGTAGATGACACCCTCAAGGCTCTCAAGGACATTGGTAATCTAAAGAGAAGAAGATTTAGTGGCAATGTCTTTGCCGTAGTTGGAAGTAATGGAAAGACGACAACCAAAGAGATTATAGCATCTATATTGTCTCAGGGATTTAATGTTTTAAAAACACCAAACAATTACAACAACCAAATCGGTCTTCCAAGGGCATTGAGTTTTATTGATGCAAAAACAGAATGTCTTGTCTTAGAGATGGGCACAAACATGCCTAATGACATAAAAAGCCTCTGTGATATTGCCCTTCCTAATATCGCTGTGATAACCAATATCGGTTTTGAGCATCTTGAAGGTCTAAAGTCATTAGAAGGGGTAAGGGATGCCGAACTTGAGATACTGCCCTATGTGCATACAGTCGTTGCAAATGCCGATGATGGTTTTTTGATGTCGGGATTAAAAGGGGACTTTAGGATTATGACCTTCGGTATTCACAACCCTGATGCTGATGTGAGGGCTTTTGATATCTCACATAAAAAAACAGGTGTGGCATTCAAGATCTCATACAAGGGTGAGGTAGCAGATATCAATACAAAACTATATGGAGACTTTAATGTTTACAACTGTCTTGCAGGTATATCATGTGGAATACTTCAAGGTATGAGTTTCAAGGAGATAAAATATGGGGTTGAGTCTTTTCAAGCAGTGCAGAAAAGAATAAATGTATTTGAACATGACGGAGCATTGATCATAAATGATTCATACAATGCAAATCCTTCCTCTATGGCAGAGGCAATCAAGGAGTTAAAAAGGCTTTCAAAGGAAAAGAAAAGGAGTATTGCGGTATTAGGAGACATGTTTGAATTAGGAGACTATTCAAAGGCAAAACACATTGAGATAGGCAAGATGCTCAAGGAAAACAAGATTGACCTCTTTGTTGCAGTTGGCGAGATGATGAAGTATGCATTAGAGGAGTTTGACAATGCAGGGTTTTCAGTGTCTGATTCAACAACTGCTGCTGACATTGTTTTACAAATTATCAAAGAAGGAGATGTTGTGCTTATAAAGGGTTCAAGGGGCATGCAGATGGAGAAGGTTGTGTCAAAAATAATGGGGAGTGATTGATGTTATACGAACTACTTTACAGTTTGTATGTCTATTTTACCCCCTTTAATGTCTTTAGATACATCACATTTAGGACAGCCCTTGCTGCACTGACTGCCATGTTGATTACATTTATAATAGCCCCGAGGGTCATCAAGTGGCTCAAAAAGATAAGCATGATACAGCAGATAAGGGATGACGGACCACAGACACACATGAACAAGGCTGGAACTCCTACTATGGGGGGGATAATCATCATAATTGCAATAACTGTATCAATGTTGATGTGGGGTAACATCACAAATCTCTATGTATTAAGTGTGTTGTTTTCATTGATATGTTTTGGTCTTATTGGTTTTATAGACGACTATCTGAAGGCAGTGAAAAAAAATCCAAAAGGGCTCAAGGCAAGATACAAATTTGGTGGGCAGGTGTTTTTTGCAACCATATTGAGTATCTTCCTTTACATGAACCCTCAAGACCCTTTTAATACTGTTTTAAGCATACCTTTTTTCAAAAAGTGGTTAGTGGATTTGGGCATGTTTTATGTGCCTTTTGCTGTGTTTGTTATAGTTGGTTCATCAAATGCTGTAAACCTGACTGATGGCATTGATGGATTAGCAATAGGACTTGTTGCAATAGCCACTATTGTAAACGGAGCCCTTGTGTATCTTTCAGGTCATGTGGTCTTTGCTAACTATCTACAAGTATTATACATACCGGGTATCGGTGAACTAACCGTCTTTTGCGGTGCGATGCTTGGTGCATCACTTGGCTTTTTATGGTACAATGCCTATCCTGCGCAGGTGTTTATGGGTGATGTAGGGTCATTAAGTCTTGGTGGTTGTTTGGGGACGCTTGCGGTTGTCACAAAGCACGAGATAGTGCTTGCAGTAGTTGGTGGTATCTTTGTATTGGAGACATTGTCTGTTGTACTACAGGTGTTGTCATTTAAATTAACTGGTAAGAGGGTCTTTAAAATGGCTCCAATACATCACCATTTTGAATTGAAGGGCTGGGCTGAGCCAAAGGTGATTGTTAGATTTTGGATCATCGGCATCATACTTGCATTATTTAGTCTTGCAACACTAAAATTGAGGTGAGAAAATGAATACAAAAGGAGGCGTGATGGGCAGATTTTGTTTTGTTATTCTTTTAGTTTGTATGGTTTTCTTGTTTGTGCCGTCGTATGTCAGTGCTAATGCCAAGGATGTATCTGCAAAAGGAGCAGTTGCAATTGATGTATCAAACGATAGGATTCTGTACGCCAAAAACCCACACTACAAACAACCACCTGCAAGCACAACAAAATTGGTTACCGCAATGGTAGTATTGGACAAACTTCCTCTTAATAAGGTAGTAAGGGTTAGTGATACCGCAGCACAGACACCAACAGTAAGCCCAAGAATAAGGGAAGGTGAGCATTTCACAGTAGAAGACCTTCTTTACATGCTTCTTATGAGATCTATCAACAGTGCTGCTGTAGTGCTTGCTGAAGCAGTATCTGGAAGTGAAGAGGAATTTGTGAAATTAATGAACCAAAAGGCATTAAGCATTGATGCTGAAAACACAAGATTTGCCAATGCCTCTGGATTACCGGGTGGCGAACAATACATCACTGCATATGACCTCGCAAAGATACTAAAGGAATCCCTAAAATACCCACAGATACGAGAGATTATCAACACAAAGGCTAAGCACATTAGGTCTGAAGAAGGCAGAAAAATTTTCCTAAAAAATACCAATCAACTCCTCTGGGCAGATGAAGGAGTAATTGGTGGAAAGACAGGGTATACAAAGGCTGCTCAACACTGTTTTGTCAATGCCGGCAAAAAGGCAGATACAACAATAGTTGTTGCACTTTTGGGTGAAAATGTTAGAGACAATCTTTGGCAGGATACTGACTTCTTGTTAAAATTTGGTGAGGATGTGCTTTTAGGCAAGACCGAACCTGTAATGTTTTTTACCAATACAAATGATAGCCCTGCGATACTTGCTGCCTACAAAAAACAAGACGCTGACAAAAAGATAAACAAGAAGACAAAAAAATCTGCAAAATCATCACAAAACAAAAATGTGAAAAAGTCCAAAAAAACAGACAAAGGTAGCAGTAAATACTTAAAACAAAAACAAGGGACAAAAAATAAAAACACTGTAAGCATAGAGAGGTCATCATTTACAAGATCTTAAAAGAGTTGCCAATGAATTGGAGTTTTAGTAACAAAAAAATCGTTATCTTAGGGCTGGCAAGGAGTGGCGTTGGATGTGCAAATCTCTTAAAGCACTGCGGCGCAAGGATTACAGTTACAGACATCAAGGATGAAGTCTCACTGAAAAACTATCTTAGCGAGTTGCCAGAGGGTATAGAGGTTTATTTAGGTAGTCATCCGACCACATTATTATATGATACCGACATAGTTGTATTGAGTCCGGGTGTAGATAGAAGAATAGAATTTATCAAGACCGCACTTAAAAAAGGTATTAGGGTTGTATCTGAGGTGGAGATTGCATATGAGGTTATGATGGAATTTAAAGAAAAGATGCCCTTTATTGATTTCTTATTCTTGGGGATTACTGGCACAAATGGAAAGTCCACAACCACAACACTTTTACATGAGATATTAAAGGCATCAGGGTTTGATTCAATTCTATCAGGCAACATTGGAACAGCCATCTCATCGGAGGTATTAAAGATAATAAAAGACAATAAGACATATGAAGAACCTGACATTTCCTTTTTTGTAACAGAACTCTCAAGTTTTCAGTTAGAGTCCATAGACAAATTTAAACCATATGGTTCAACAATATTGAACATTACACCTGACCACTTAGACAGATACGAATCAATGGATGATTACATAGATGCAAAATGCAGGATATTCATGAATCAAACAGAATCAGACTTTTTAGTACTTAATGCTGATGATCCTTACACCCCAACGATTTTACAGAAGATTGAATCCTACAAACAATGTAAGCCAGTGGAGGTGTTTTTCTTTAGCACAAAAAGGAAGGTTGATGGTATCTACTGTTTAGACGATGAGATACGGTTTAACATCCCCTACAAGAGACTTGAGAGGCTAATAATAAAGGTTGATAATGAAACGATGGATTTGAGATTAAATCCAAAGAGGTTTTTCATTAAAGGGATTCATAATGTTGAAAATGTTATGGCAGCATCTCTGATGGCACTTTTATGTGGCTGCACAAAGGACGGACTTAAAAACACGGTTGAAGGTTTTAAAGGGTTAGAACATAGATTAGAGTTTGTAAGAGAGATTGATGGAGTTTGTTATATCAATGACTCAAAAGGGACAAATGTTGGAGCAGTTGCAAAATCATTAGAGGGGTTTACTACTCCTGTTATTCTCATTGCAGGTGGAAGAGGCAAGGGCAGTGACTTCTCTTATCTAAGACCATATGTTAAAGGGAGGGTAAAGTCCCTCGTTTTGATTGGTGAGTCGGCAAAAAAGATTAAAGAGGCACTATCAGATATCTGTGATACACATATCGTTGATACATTAGAATCCGCTGTGTTAAAGGCAAAAGAGATGGCAGTAAGAGGCGATACAGTTTTGCTATCTCCAGCGTGTGCAAGCTTTGACATGTTTAGGGATTTTGAAGACAGGGGTGCACAGTTTAAAGACATAGTAATGAAACTATGAGGTTATTAATAGATAAATGGTTATTGCTTATAGTTTTTGTATTGATATTGATTGGATTGGTCTCTGTTTATAGTTCTACTTCAGTTGTAACACCAGATGTTTTAGAAAAAGGGCAAGAAAGCGGTAAACAGGTCAGCCCATTTGGTTTTCTAAAAAAACAGTTATTCACCCTATGCGTTGGCATATTTGCACTATTTTTAGCATATAAAATCAGGCTAAACCATCTAAAGATACTTACAATCCCTCTACTAATAATTTCTCTGATATGTCTCCTACTTGTCTTTACATCATTAGGCGTGAGTGCCGGGGGTGCAAGGAGATGGATAAGGGCATGGCCTACTGTGTTTCAACCATCAGAGTTAGTAAAATTGTCAATAGTAATCTTCATGGCATGGTTTTTAAGCAGTAAGTATTTTAATCGCGACAGTATAAGGTCATTTTTTATACCCATAGGAATACTGGTTGTATTTCAGTTGTTACTCATCAAACAAAGGGACTTTGGGGCTGTGATGAGCCTTGGTGTGCTTACAGTAACCCTTTTATTTATTGGAGGTGTAAGGCTAAAATACATATGTCTTTTAGGGCTTGTCTCTCTGCCTTTCATAGTAAAATTAGCCCTTGAGCCTTACCGTCTAAAGCGGATTACCTCATTCATAGACCCGTGGAAAGACCCATTAGGCAGTGGGTTCCAGCTTGTTCAGTCTTTCATTGCACTTGGTAGTGGTGGAATAACAGGTGTTGGATTAGGAGAAGGCAAACAAAAACTGTCATATCTTCCTGAGATACATACTGATTTCATATTTGCACTCATTGGCGAGGAATTGGGTTTTGTAGGCACAGTGGTAGTTATTTTACTGTTTATCCTATTTTTAATGAGGGGCATGTGGATTGCAAAAAATTCACACGACAGTTTCTCGACCTACTTAGCATATGGCATAACCTTTATGATTTCTTATCAGGCATTGATAAATTTTTTAGTAGTTACGGGGATGATACCCACAAAAGGACTACCCTTACCGTTTATAAGTTATGGTGGCTCTTCTTTGTTTGTAAATATGACTGCTGTGGGAATACTGCTTAATGTTGCAAAGGTTAATAAACAACAAAGACTACTTCAAACTCAGTCCCAACCGTTAACAAATAAAGAACATTTTCAATTATATATACCTCTTACAAACAACGATGTAAAGGACGGTGTATTTATCAAGCCGTTTTATTGTTTTAATAGAAAGACCAATACTATCGTTTGAACATGCGAGTGATCATAGCAGGAGGTGGCACAGGCGGACACCTCTATCCAGCCATAGCAGTAGCAGAGGAGATAATCAAAGGGGATGTATCACAAAAGACAAAGAAATCTGATATCCTCTTTGTCGGCACAGAGCAGGGCATTGAAAAAAGGGTGGTGCCACTTGAAGGCTACAGGATAGAGTTCTTGAGGGTAGAGGGATTCGTTGGAAGGTCTTTTAGGAAAAAACTTAAATCACTCTTTCTTTTTGTTCTGTCTTTTAAGACCGCTTTTCAGATTATAGATAGATTTAGACCAAAGGTTGTAATAGGTGCAGGTGGCTATGCATCTTTGAGCATAGCACTTATGGCTAAGGTGCTTGACATTCCTGTTGTGGTTCTTGAACAAAACTCAATACCGGGGCTTGCAAATAGGATTATCGGTAGGTTTGCAGATGCAATATGTGTAACATATGAGGAGAGCGTTTCAAAGTTTCCTAAAGCAAAAATCTATCACACAGGCAATCCTGTGCGAGACAGCATCTTTAAGGGTGATGTCCAAAGGGCAAGGGAGACATTTCATGTTGATCCATTAAAGAAGACTGTCTTTGTCTTTGGTGGAAGTTTAGGTGCACATGCCATAAATCGTGCAATCATAGATGCCCTACCATACATGCTTGACTTGAGACTTTACATCCAGTTCATACATCAAACAGGGCAGAATGATTTTGAAGATGTCAAAACTGCCTATCAAAAGGCAGGTTTTAAGTCAGCGGTTCATCAATACATCTATCAGATGGCAGATGTGTATGCAATATCAGACTTAATAATCTGCAGGGCAGGTGCCACAACCCTTTCAGAGATAACAGCATTAGGGAAATGCGCTGTACTAATACCATTTCCCTATGCGGCTGCGAACCATCAGGTAAAGAATGCCCAAAGGCTTGAGTCAATGAATGCCTGCAAGGTGATATTAGAAAACCACCTCACCCCAGAGTCATTAGCACGATTGATTAGACAACTCATACAGGATGATGATATGCGCAAAGAGATTGCACGAAACGCATCTGTGCTTGGTAAACCAGATGCAGCTAAAAAGGTATCTGACATCGTGTTTAGTCTTGCAAGGAGGTAGGGTATAAAGAGGCATTCTACAATAACGGGTATAGATATACTATCAAAACAACCTCCAAAGTATCTATTTGATGCAAGAATAGGATTGCTCGTTCATCCTGCATCAATAAACCGTTTCATCAATCACACCTTTGATGTTATTAAAGGGATAAAGGGTATCAACATCACTGCCCTGTTTGGTCCACAACATGGCATAAGGGGTGAGACACAAGACAACATGATAGAGTGGGAGGGATTTATAGATTCCAAAACAGGAATCCCAATATTCAGCCTTTATGGAAAACATAGAGAACCCACCAATCAGATGCTTGATCTAATAGACATCTTGATTGTTGACCTTCAGGATGTTGGCTCTCGGTATTACACATTTATATGGACATTGGCACTCGTGATGAAAAGATGTGAGGAGATGTCAAAGACTGTAGTTGTGCTTGATAGACCAAACCCTATAAATGGTGTGGATATTGAGGGAAATGTTTTAAATCTTGAGTTTGCATCGTTTGTAGGATTAAAGCCCCTGCCAGTAAGACATGGGATGACTATCGGAGAGATTGCCCTTTATCTAAAAGACAGATACTATAAAACCCTTGACCTGCATGTCATAGCAATGAAACGGTGGAAGAGAAGACTTTTCTTTGACCAAACCTCACTTCCATGGGTGATGCCCTCACCAAACATGCCTACGATTGACACCGCTATTGTATATCCAGGTCAGTGTCTGCTTGAGGGTACGATATTAAGCGAAGGGAGAGGGACTACACGACCGTTTGAGATATTTGGTGCCCCTTTTATAGACCCAGACAAATTGGTAAAGAGGCTTAAGGATTATAATCCAAGAGGTGTAGTCTTTAGACCTATGTATTTTATCCCAACATTCCAAAAACATGCTGGCGTTTTATGTGGTGGGGCGCAGATACATGTGGTTGATAGGATGGCTTTTACACCATTTAAGACGACTGTTTGCATCCTAAAGGCAGTCTCAGACCTATATCCAAAAGTAAAACTGTGGCGTGACCCACCTTATGAATACGAATTTGTAAAACCTCCTATAGATATCATCGCTGGAACTGACAAATTGAGATTTGATATTGAACAAGGCAAACCTCTTGATGAGATGCAGTGCTGGTGGATGTGTGAGTGCATGGAATTTGACAAATCGGTTAGAAAGAAATACCTCCTCTATGATTAATGGTTTTATACTTGCAGCTGGATTTGGCAACAGATTAAGACCAATCACTGACTTTATTCCAAAACCACTTTTACCGATACTCGGAAAACCAATTATAGACTATGTAATAAATAGCCTTATCTCTGCACAGATTAAAGACATTGGATTAAATCTACACTACAGGCAAGATGTATTTGACAACTGGCTTACAAACCATAAACACAAAAGCCTTCTTCATGTCTTTTTTGAGAAGGAGATATTAGGCACAGGTGGTGCATTAAAGAATGCCGAGCCTTTTTTATCTTCAAGGGGGCTATTCGTTACACACAATGCCGATGTATTCTGTAATTTTGACATCTTAAAACTAATCAACGCACACGATGATAAACGATACATAGCCACACTTGCAGTGGTTGACCATCCACAGATAAACACCCTAACAATTGATGAAAACGGGTTTTTGTCTATTGATCCAGCCAAAGGGTGTAAAAAAAAGACCTTTACTGGTATTGCAGTGTATTCAAACATGATACTTGATTTTATACCAAAAGGCTTTTCGTCAATTACTGATGCTTGGTCAAAGGCTATGCAGTCAGGTTTTGTGATAAACACATTTGATATATCTGATTGTTACTGGTCTGATATCGGAAGTATTGATAACTATGCAAAGACGATCTTTGATGTCCTTCAAAGAGAAGGCAAGAGGGTTTATGTCTCTTGTGATTTTAAGGAATGTCATTATGTTGATTACGAGGGCTTTTTGGTAATTGAAAGGGGATGTAGCCTTGAGCACCCATCAAGGTTTAAAGATTGCATCATATTGCCTAAAACAAGGATTGATAAAGTAATGGATGTGTCATCCTGTATAGTAGGGAATGATTTTGTCGTTAACCTCCAAGAGGATATCCTTTACCGTCCTTTAGGCACTGGTGGGTCAAACAGGTCATTCTTTAGGGACAGAGCACAAAATGTGGTTAGCATGTTTTGTCCTAAAGGAGATAGTGATTTTGATTGGCATATTCGCCTTGCTCAATACTTTTACAAAAACAACATATCTATCCCAAGATTGATTAGTTATATCCAAGATGAATACATTGCTGTCTTTGAGGATGTAGGGGATTTAAGCCTTTATGATTGGTTATGTTGTCAAAGGGATGATGACGAAGTAATCCAGATGTATAGTCGGGTCATTGATGAGATTATAAAGTTACATACCCTTTGTGAAGATGATGATTTAAGGACTTTGGGATTAAGGCAATTTGACTATCAGTATTTTAGATGGGAAACAGATTATTTCATTGAGAATTTTGTAAGAGGGCTTCTCAAGTTTGATGTTGACAAGTCAGTTTATCACGATTTAGATTTGATTGCAAAAAGGGCATCATCCTTTCAAAAGACTATTATCCACAGGGATCTGCAGTCTCAAAACATAATGATAAAATCTGATAAGTCCATTGTCTTTATTGATTATCAATCGGCAAGGATGGGACCTCCTGCATACGACATTGCCTCCTTGTGTTTTGACCCTTATGTAAAACTTCCCGATATCTTAAGAAATGAGATTTGCGATATCTATATCTCAAAAAGGGCGAGTTTAGGGGACTTTGATGAGACATCTTTTAGACAGTCCATTCAGATATGCAAGGTCCAGAGGCTCATGCAGGCATTGGGAGCATATGCCTTTTTATCAATAAAAAGAGGGAAAAAACACTTTATTCAACACATACCATCAGGGATTTACCTACTTAAAATTGCCTTTTCTGAACTCAAAGATGAATGCCCATCAGTTTTTAGTTTGATACAAAAAATGACTGACTCGCAATTTTCTTTGAGATAGGATAGGAAAAATTAGCCTTCTTCAGATATTCTTTTCACTAATTCTTAATATCTATTTTCTATACTCCTGCCATCCCATAGAATATGTGTATCTTAGAAACGGTCCATTTAAGACCTTGACAAGAGCATAGTCTCTTGTAAGGATTATGTTTTGTCTTAATGCCTGTGTTGAATCATCAACAGTTACATGTTCACGGACTACCCACCTGTGTTTAGCAAAATCATATATTGCTATAGTGCCAATCCCTGCAGCAAGGGCAAATTTATCATTGATTTGGTTTACAAAACCCTCAACCTTTGAGCGAGTTATTGTAGTCATTTTGAGAAATTGCCATTTCTTCAGTGCAGTATCGTAAACTGATGCCCCCTTGATGCCATATTTTAGCGTCATAGTCTTGCTTGTTATCGGTTTAAACGCAGGGGTGCCAACATCGGAAGGATCTTGTGCTGTTGCAACTAATGGAAATACCACTAAACATACCGCTACAACAAATGCTGAAAACAAAAATTTGCATCTCATACTAATCTCCTCCTTTTCTAATAAATGATCCACTCTTACCACCGTGTTTTTCAATGAGTTTAATGTCACCAATGACCATCTCCTTGTCAACTGCCTTGCACATGTCATAGATTGTGATTGCACATACACTACAACCCGTGATTGCCTCCATCTCAACACCTGTCTGTGAGGTTGTCTTTACTGTAGTGATAATATCTATCTTTGAATTTGCATCATCAATACTCAATTCAATCTCTACTGAACTTATAGGTATTGGGTGACAAAGAGGTATCAAATCTGGGGTTTTTTTTGCCGCCATAATGCCCGCAATCCTTGCAACACAAAGGACATCACCTTTTTGAATGCTGTTGTCTTTAATCAACTGAAGTGTCTCATGCCTCATATACACTGATGCAAATGCCTTAGCAATCCTTACGGTGTGAGGTTTCTCAGAGACATCCACCATTACTGCCTTGCCGTCTTTACTGGTATGTGTGAGGTGATTTGACATCTACAACTTCTTTATTACCGCCCTGAATCTATCAGACCGTTTCTTAAAAGTATCCATATTTAAAGAGACTTGCTTGCCCTTCGTCATCAACCGTTCTAATCGTTCTGATGAGGATGGATGGGTCTTCATAATACCACCTCCTGCAGCTCCCTGAAGATTAAGTGTTGATATTACATCGTGTAATGCAGATGGGTTATATCCTGCCCTCCTTAAAAACTCAACAGCCCTCTCATCAGCGCTAAACTCTTGTTGCTGGCTATAGCCATTTACTACTATGGTCTTAAACACATCCTCAATGCTCCCCTCAAAGATGCTGACAAGCTTGCCAAATTCTGGAGAGCCGTATTGTTTAGCTGCAGTAGTTCCTATCACAGTTAGTGCCTCAGTCCATCTTGCACTACTGATAGCCGAGATGCCATCTCTACTATTTATATGTGCTATCTCGTGGGCAAGTATAGCAGCAAGCTCATCTTCGTTTTTGGCAGTAAGAAGCATGCCTTTGGTGATAAATATTAAGCCTCCGGGGCATGCAAAGGCATTTTTCTCCATAGTATCTAATATTGCAAAGTGATATCCTCCATAGGTGTTGGGCTTATCTGAATGATAAGAAAGGGTCAATCCCACAAGATTAACATAATCAACTACCACAGCATTATTTACAAGTTTGTAAATAGTCAGTATCCTCGCAGCAAGTGCCCTACCGACATAGTATTCCTCTTCATCGGATATTGGTCTTGATGCCTTTGAAATCTCTGTAACTGCAGTAACAGCCGTGCTAAGTCCTCCTGACAGACCACCTCCGCTTGTGGTAAGACAACCACTTACCATCAATAAAACAAACAATACAATTGATAATCTACCTACTCTGCTCATGGCTGAACAAGTCCACCCATTCTTATAAAGTCAGCAACCCTCTTCTCATCAGTCTTATACCTTTCAATTGCATCAACAAGGTTGAATCTCATCTCTGGGTGTTTTCGCCTAAAGGCAGATTCTACCTCCGGTGTAAACCCTTTGCCTGCAAGTGCCACTTCCTGCTCCGTAGCGGTTTGGCGTCCTGAAGCAAAACCGGTAGTAGGTTGAACTGTTTTTTGGTCAACCGCAGTCTTATGAATGCAACCAGAAACACCCTTAAACCTTGCCTTATACCAATCGCCCTCTTGTGATATTATTTCAAGAGGGTCTCCATATTTTAGATTTGTCTTTACAGGTGCAAAAAATCTACAGCCATCCCTTAGGTAGTTTTCCTTTGTGATTACCCTCATCGTTTCTGCAAAAGCAAAAGACGGTAATAGCAAGATTAGAATTGTTATTAAAGAGATGCGTTTCATTTGACTTTCATTTTAATTATGATGTCGTCTTCTGTCAAGGTGGTTTTTTGTTTACAGAAACTGTCGCATATTTGCAGATAGTATTGAGTAGGATAGTCATCTGGAAAGTCTGATGCAATATCCCTAAATGTCTCTAAAGCACCTTCAATGTCTTTATTGAGAAATAGGTTTATTGCCTTATTAAATAACGCTTGTAGTCTCACTTCATCCTCTTTGGCTCTTTCAACGGTATTCATAATTTCATATATGAGCAAAGGTCTATCCTTGCCCTTTACATTGATCAATCCCAACTTCCTGCCAAGAAATCTATCATTTGTGTTTTTAAATACCTCCTCACTTACGATTATCTTTGTGTGAAACTCCTTGTTTACACCTTCAAGTCTTGATGCAATATTTACCGTGTCTCCTACAACAGTATAATCAAAAAGCCTGTCACTGCCTAAATTCCCCGTTATTGCATCCCCGGCATTAATCCCAATACGCATAGATATCCTTGGTATCCCCCTGCTTTCAAAATCCCTGTTTATCTCATCAAGTGCGCCAGTGCACTCTATAGCAGCAAGACAGGCAAACTCCTCGTCTTTTCCTGTGCTGTATGGCGAACCCCAAAATGCCATCACACAGTCTCCAATGTATTTGTCAATAACACCCTCGTTTTTTATGATTATCTCGGTAAACTTGTTTAATACAGTGTGAAGCATAAGGGCAGTTTGTTCAACAGTAAGTATCTCTGAAATACTCGTAAACCCTGCGATATCTGCAAAAAAGACAGTAACCCTCCTTTTTTGTCCGCCCGGCCTTATAAGTTCAGGATGTTGAAGGAGATAATCAACTAATTTCTCGTCCATGTATTGCGAGAATGTCTTTTTTACAAACCTCCTCTTTTGTCCCTCTGTAGCGTAGCTGACTGTTATTGCAATCAAAAACGATAGTATTACTGAAAATAAAGGCGTTGATATTGTGCTGTAATAACCGTTTTTAAATGATATTGCAAGAACTATCACAATCATTGTTAACGATGATATAAGAAATACAAGATTGGTAAATATTGAGTGTGTTTTACATACAACATAAATCGTAATGATGCACAATACTATCAGGCATAATATGTCAATAAAAGTTGGAATCCTCTTGAAAGAGGTATTTCTTAAGATGTTGTCAAGTGTTGTTGCATGGATTAGCACCCCAGTTGATATTGATGACACTGCAGTTGGCTTTAGGTCAAACAGACCCGCAGCAGTAAGACCTATAAACACAAATCTGTCCTTGAAAAAATCAGGTGAGATGGTTGGGGTTTTGCCTTGTTGTAAGTCGTTGTATGCATTAAGTATATCTACAGCCGAGACTACATCAAATGGTCTTGTTTCCGTGTAAAATCTTAACAATAGGGTATTATCACTAAAAGGCTTTGATTCCTTGATTCTAATCCCATTAGTAGTGATACTGATATCATTCTTGTTTTTGAAATATGGTAAGACAAAATGCAGGATACCATTATCACCTGCAGAGAATGTTAAAGGCACCCTTCTATAAACACCGTCATTATCAGGGCTGATTGTTACATTACCCAATCCCTTAATAAAGTCCCTTATTTCAGGTATTGGCAATATTGCTGATTTAAATCTTATCGGACTCTTGATATTTAGCCCGTGAGTTTGTAAAAATGCCCAATCAGATTGAGATAATGCCCTGTCTTGATTGGTTAAAAACACAGGCATATAGACATTGTTTGCCTTTCTTATAGCATCTTTGAGAATAAGATCGTCCTCAACCCCATAGGACGAGGGTTCACTAAAGATTATATCCATATAAACCGCACTTGCCTGACTGAGATATTCAACCATCGGAGCATACATCTGCCTTGGCCATGGCCAGAGTATGCCTTGTGTGCTCAAGGCATCAATGCTATGTTGGTCTATCTCTACTATTACAATATCTTGTTGTGATTGCCTTTTGTCGTTTAAAAACCTCGAAAAAAGGTCAAAGAATCTATTCTCAAAAGGCGTAAGTATCCCCAACTGATACACTACCATACTAATAGCGATGGATACTGATATTAGGATTGCCTTTGTCTTATTCATGATAAAAGCCTTTTTGCTATCACAATGTTTCTTTTGTGGATACTACATCATAGTCTATCACTACAGTCATTATAAACTACATTTCATACCCTATTTGCAAATTGCTTACAAGAAACGATGTTAGTTGGTTTTATAAAAAAGAGGGTGATAGAGCATGTTAAGATTTGAGGTTATGTAGTTTTAACATAAAAGATGCTGTGGAGTTTGCCTTGTCCAACTTGCATGGTTTTTGCAGCCTTTTAGATAAAGTGTGTATCTCAAAGTTATAAATAGCAAATAATAGGTATGTCATAGTCTGTTGGATGTTTGAAGACACATCAATTCTTATACGCTCTTCCGTTGGGTTATAGATAGTCCTTTGATAAGATAGATATTCACTGAATACATCCACATCTAATAGTCCTGTGTCAATCACATTACCTTTAAAGTTATTGAAAAATACAAAACCGTCTCCCCCTTGTTTTGCAATGAAGCCTATAGTTACAAACTTATAGACATCAACCATATTTAGGGATTCTATTGTTCCATCATTGTTCTTCTTAAAAAGTTCATATACACGACGCCCCTTAATTTCTTTAGGTCTAACACTGTATTTAATTCCAGAAACATAGGGGTAGTATGGGTCATTTGGATTGTGAGTTACTTGAAAGTCAATGCCATCCTCGAGGATTTGTTTTATTTCATAACCTTTAAGATAGACAATAAAAAGCGTGTTTCCAAAAGGCATTACCTCATAAACATCTCCTAATGTGATATCGCCAGTGGATAGATTTCTTCTTATAGAACCTCTATTTATGAGACCTATATCTGCATTTGTTTTTGCCACAAAGCTGTCTATTACAAGCGGACCCGGACCACTGTTTAGTCCTATTATCAAATCATCCTCTGCTACTGCCAAAACCTGTCTTTTTAGGTCATCAATCTGAGTCTTTAATGGGGCGAGATATTTTAATACTTCTGTGTCTTCAGGGAAAATCCTGATACCATTGCTTCTGTTTATTGAATCAATGATTTTATTATATGTTTCGCTATCATGATGGATTTCTTGTCTGTTTTGAATAAATCTGTCGTTGATTAAGATTACTTGTTCTGCCTTGTAGTCTTTGATCTTACCTTGCTCATCAAAATCAACTGTGATTGCACCCAAGACCTGTCCCCACTTCCATGCCTGAACTATCAAGACCACATCTCCATTATTTTTCTTTATAACGGTCGGGTAAGAACCTTCTGGCACTAAACCAAAATCAGAGTATTCCTTATCACCAAGTAAAGTGTGAGAGTGTCCACCAACAATTACATCTATACCGCTTACTTCTTGTGCTACTTTTTTATCTGCATCATAGCCTATATGCGAAATAACTATTATCTTATCAATACTTTTGTCCTCAATCTCCTTTACTGTCACCTTCAATGTTTCTATTACATCTGTAAACTTAATGGTTGGAAGTGGTCCAGAAATCGTGACTGTATCCTCTGTTGTTACACCTATAATAGCAACAGGTTGGCTGTTAAAGTATTTGACTACATATGGTCTTACCTTACTGTGTATTTCTGGTTCTTGAGAAAAGTCTATGTTTGCAGAAACTATATCAAACCTTGCATTTTTAACCAATTTTTTTGGCACTATAGTTCCTTTATCAAACTCATGATTTCCAAAGGTCATAACATCTATGCCAATTAGATTTAAGAATTCTATGTCTGCATCGCCTTGAAACTTTGTAAAATACAGAGTGCCTTGCACCGCATCACCCGCATGACAAAAGAGAACATTTTGTCTCGTTTCTCTATATCTATCAACTGCAGTTTTAATCCTTGAGAAACCACCTAAAAATGCCTTTGTAGCGATACCATTAAAGACCATGTTAACACCTCCACTATCCGGCTCAAGATGAGAGTGTGTATCGTTTATGTGAAGAATATTTAATGTCAGGGATTTCTGCTGTGTTGAACTTGTGCATGAAAGGACAATGAAAACGATGAATGGAATTAGCAATGAGGCTAATCTGGTTGTCAAAATGGGCTTAAGTTCAAATAATCGGTGATTTGTTTTAATGGGCATCAGCCCCCTTGTTGCTGTCTATAAAGTGTCATGTATTCCTTTTCAAGATCCTCGTATTGAGTCTGTGCCTCTTGGAGTTGTTTTGTTTTTTGATTCAGCATCTGCTCAAATTCCTTTAGTTTTTCTGCAAGTTCGTGTTTTTCCTTCAGGATTGACTCTATGTCTCCGCTTACTGCAGATGCCTCTATCTCATCGCTTTCTTGCCATGCTGTCTTTAGTTGTTCCTGCCAAGAGTTAAACTTCTCAAGTAATGTGTCGTTTTCTTTTTTAAGCATCTCTATAAAATCCCTCAATTCACTTGTGTTTTCACCAAACATCTCAAGCGTAAGTTCAAACTCCTTGTTCTCTTCAACCACCTCAGCAATAGAAGTAAATTTCTGTGCTAATTCTTGATAGTTGCTATGTATATTAGTAAGCCTTTTTTCAGCAGACTCCAATATGTCTTTGTAACACATCAAATCTACTATCTTCTGTTTCTGAAAATCAATTATCTTCTTTAGTTTTGTAATGCTGTCTTCTGACTCTAAATCCTTTTCAGTTGGAAACACCTTTTCAATTTCATCTGCTGCTGTATCTTCAATCTTCGTTGTCTCCGTCGGGGCAGTCTCATCATCAGATGTATCTAAAGGCGGTATTTCTTTTACAACCTCTTTGGTAAGATCGGCATCAGCAGATTCAAACATCTTTTCGTCTGTTTGTATTTCAGACACCTGTTCTTTATCTTTTCTTTTTGAATCCTGATAGAGTTTCTTGTATTTCCTCATCTTAAAGAAAAATACAATCGTTGCTACTATCAATATGATAATCAGTTCAGCCCCAAAGAGTAATATAAGCGGGTGGATGTGTATGTTCATTTTTTATTCTTCTTCCTTGACAATCTTGGTATGAGTTTCTTAATCAAAAAATACACTAATACTAACAATAAAACAGCCCCATTTACAGCCCCAAATATCAGCAGTGCATCATTCCATTCATTAGACTTTTTTGCGTTAACATCCCTGTGTTCTGATTGTTTTGCCTGTTCCTCTTGTTTTTGAGTGGGTTGTTGTTGAGGTGGTTCAATAGCCTTAAACTCAAACACCTTTTCTCTCTTGAAGGTATGTCCCTCAGCCACAATCTTGAGAATATAATCTCCAATCATTAATACATTAAAATTAGTAACATACTTACCATTGTTTTTCGTTGCCCCTATCTCGCTTATCTCAGGTGTCATCCTTGCAGAATGGACATTTTGTTTAGGGTCTTTTGATTCGACAAGGATAGATATCTTATCCAATACATCCTTCTCAGTGATGACAGCCCCATCCCTTTCAAGCCATGCATCAATCTTTAGAGTTTCACCCTTGTGCACGAAGTTTTTATCAAAACTGCTCTTTAGCCTAAGGTTCGTTAAGACATAAATCCTATTGCCCTCTTTTGTTGAAAGGTTTACCTGCCATTTGCCAACTTCAGGTGTTGTAAGTGTTATCATGTCAAATACATCGGTCGTGTGCCACAAAATATCTTTATGCGTCTTTGTAGCTGTAAAGGTTTTTTTAGATGGGCTTATCAATGTAGTTTTTGTCCCCGGTTGTTTTGTAATAAGGAGTATTGCCTCTTTGATATCACTATCAA
>JAOAGP010000064.1 GCA_026415695.1 Thermodesulfovibrionales bacterium
GCCCTTGATTGAATTGGTAATATCAAAACCAATGAATAGGATACCAATTACATTGTTTTGCCTGTCTTTGATTGGTCTGTATTTTGTCATGTAGTCTTTTCCAAAGAGCTTAGCAGGACCAAGGTATTCTTCCCCTCTTAAAATCGGTTGGTATGCAGGATGTGCCCTGTCTAACTTTGTGCCAATAGCCCTTGAACCGTCCTCTTTTTTAAGAGATGTGGCAATCCTGATGAAATCATCTCCATCTCGTACAAAGATAGTGGCTACTGAACCACCTGTCATCTTATTAAATGTATCAACTTGGTGATTGTTGAGATTTAATGTGTCTGATCCATGTTTAAGTATTGGTGCCTCTATATTAACAACTGTCACCTTTTTTGATGTATCAACAGAAAACTCACCCTTAAACATGTCCGCAAAGATTGAAAAAAACTGACTTGCGGAGTTTCTTGAGGATGAGTCAAATGTGTCTACCATCTGTTTGATGAGATTTACCTGTGTTTTTAGTTCTTGGATTCCAGTTTTATAAAATGAATTTTTGGTGATATAGTAGATAATCACAGTAAGAGTAATGAAGATAACAATCACTGCAACAGCACAAGAAATAGCAACCTTTTTACTTACAGAGCCACTGATTATTGATTTTAATCTCTTCAAAGCACTACCCCCCTTTTAAATATTTTTCTATATATATTACACTAATATATTAAAAAAAGTGATGTCTAACCAACAATTAAATCCCTACGAGATAATTTTTGATATTCTATACAATACTTTTGGACCACAAAACTGGTGGCCTGCTGATACCCCCTTTGAAGTAGCAGTAGGTGCAATACTCACACAAAACACAAACTGGAATAATGTTAAAAAGGCAATACACAATCTAAAAGCAAGCAGGATGTTGTCTCCAAGATCTATACATAATGCACATGAAAAAGAAATAGCAAACCTCATCAAACCTTCAGGTTATTTTAATATCAAGGCAAAGAGATTAAAAAACCTTACAAATTTCATTGTTAATGAATGTAACGGAAGTTTGATGAATCTTTTAAAATTAGACAAATTAGAGATTAGACGAAGATTACTTTCAATATCAGGCATAGGTAAGGAAACTGCAGACTCAATAATACTCTATGCCTTACAAAAACCAATATTTGTGATTGATGCCTATACAAAAAGACTCTTGTTTAGACACAAACTAATAAATTCACTTGATATTGATTATGATGAGTGTCAGATGCTTTTTCATTCAAATCTTAAAAACGATGTTATACTTTTTAATGAATACCATGCCCTGATTGTAAAGGTAGGGAAAGAATATTGTAAAAAGAACCCATTTTGTACAGAATGTCCACTAAATACATACAGTTAGATGCTATTGTGTTTTAATTGCCACACTTTTTGTCTATTCAACATATATGAGATTTTTCTATCATTGAAATGAAAGACCTTTTTTAAGGCATCAAAATTGCTAATATTCATTTTCTTAAGATGAGAAACCAAAGAACTATTAAAAAAGAGATAACCTTTTCAGGCATCGGATTACACACAGGTAAAGAAGCGTTTGTCACCCTAAAACCTGCTCCAAGAAATAGTGGTATCGTTTTTTACAGAAGAGATAAACATGCTTTAATACACGCTAATATACTCAACATATGCGACACCGCCTTTGCAACCACGCTTTCATACAATGGCACAAAGATTAGGACTGTTGAACATATCCTTTCAGCACTTTCAGGATTGGGTATTGACAATATCTTGATAGAGGTAGTCGGACCGGAAATCCCTATACTTGATGGTAGTGCTACCCTATTTGTAGAACTGATACTTGAGGCTGGCATTGCAAAGCAATCTGCACAAAAACAATTTATAAAGATTATCAGACCGTTCGTATATGAAAACAATCATACAAGTATCGCTTGTTTCCCAAGCAACGAACTTAAGATTAGCTACTCAATTGATTTTAATCATAACGCAATCAGACATCAGGAGATGACTATTGAGATAAACGAGTTTACATTTGCAAAGGACATAGCACCCGCAAGAACCTTCGGTTTTCTAAAAGATGTGGAGGCATTAAGGGCAAATGGTCTTGCAAAGGGCGGTAGTTTAGAAAATGCTGTTGTAATTGGCGATAGCGGGGTGATAAACCCATCAGGACTAAGATTTAGCAATGAATTTGTTAGACACAAGATACTCGACACCATTGGTGATTTTGCACTTGCAGGTTATCCGTTGATAGGGCACTTCGTATTAAGTAGGTCAGGGCACCATGCAAACACCAGATTTTTAGCAGAACTACTGGCATGTAGGGGTTGTTATAAAATAACAACCGAAAATGCCTTTACAAACGAATCCCATTTTTCAGAGATATCCATCCAAACAGCACAGACACAAATATAAAAAAGAGCCTTCAGAATTCTGCTAATAAGACCACATCTCATTTAACCTGCTGTGGTGAAATACCAACAGTCTTGGTATAAAAGGGCGGTAGGTTTGAGATAAGATTAAGTAGTTCCTCAATTGTCCCATTTTGTGGAGGGTAGTAGTATTGAAAATTACTCGGTTCAGTCTGTGGGATTGGACCTTCCATAGTAGAACCATAAGCCCCTAATATTTGAAGTGTTAAGACATCCGTGGGGTCAGGTGCATATAAAAAGACAATGGTGCCGTATTTAGGATGTGTAAGAGTCCTCCTTGCTTGTTCAGTAGTTTGAGGATTATTAACAAGACTAAACCTTATCTTGCTGTATTGTTGAATGAGATTCATATATGCAGTTGCAACTGGGTTATTAGTAAATGTATCTGCTGTAGCGAGAACAAGATTTCCAAAAGGATCAATGAAGGCTACTGCATTTTTTGCAAGCGGGGCATTTTCTTTTAGTTCAATTAAGATGTTTTTTATCGTTTCATCTGGCAAACGAAAGTTTGCAACTTTATATGTAAATGCCTTTGGATATGCCTCACGAAAAGCCCTTTTTATAGGTGAGTTGTCAGGCAGATTAAAAGGATCTATTAAATACATCGGGTCAACCCCTGAACCTTGGCTATTATCCCTTATCTTTTGCACATTGTCCAAAAATACCGATAAAGAGGCATCTAAAGTGGACTTTGATATAGAGTTGTCCTTAAATATCACAGAATTGCTACCAACATATCTTCTAATGTTATCAACCGCATAATACCCAAAACGAGACTGAAGCATTGCCTTTAAAGATGAAGGCAATCCGGGGAAATCAAAATTGCCATTGTAGTTGATACCAGCCCAATCATCTAATGCAACCACAGCCACATTAAAGCCTGCTGCAAGTAAAGTGCCTGTGCACATTGCACAGGGGTCAAGGGAGGTTACAATGGTTAATTCACTTGGATGGGGCAGATTAAGGGCAAATCTATTTTGATAATACCAATAAACCAACTGCCTCTCACCATGTGCAGTGGGGTCAAAGGTATATGTCTCGCCTTCTTTGATCTGGACAGCAGGATTTAAAGGTTCAAGGACATGATTGCGTAAGGAGACAATCACCCTTCCAGTTTTATTCTCTATGATTGCACCTCCTACACCAAATGTGCCATTAGCATTTGCCTCTTGAGCCATGTTGAGTGCTATCTTTGCAGCCTCTTCAGCAGACTTGACACAATTTAGACATACTTGAGATGTGTCTGACGAACAGGCTTTTAAAAGAAACAAAATACATAAAAAGAAAAGAGATGGAATATTGATTTTATCTTTTAAGACATTCATAAACAGACTCCTTATTTGTTTGTCTTGATTTTTTTATTTCATAGATTTGCTATACATAACTATTTTTTTCAACTTCTTTAAGAGATGCCTGTGTTTTTAGTCCTTACCAAACAAAATCTTTTTGATCATCTTAACTCCATGTTGAGAAAGTATTAGGACTTTGATTAAGGCTGTATGTCTTTTATGTCTATTCCGTGTTTGATAATCTTATAACCAATCTGCCTTACAGTAATGCCTAATAGTCTTGCTGCCTTTGCTTGGACACCTCCGCATTTTTTTAATGCATTTATAATCTCCCTTTTTTCTATCTCATCAATAGTTGTTGTTAGTTTCTCATTAGAAATATTTGAATACTCGGCAGATCTCTTAAAATGTCTTATATTTAAAGGCAAATCACTCGGTGTTAAGATGTTTTTCCCAGACATGATAACAAGCCTTTCAATAGTATTTTCTAACTCTCTAACATTTCCATACCAATCATACGATACCAAAACATCTATAGCCTCTGATGACAGTTCAACAGATTTGTTGTTTTCCTTATTGAATTTTTCCATGAAATAATTGATTAGTGGGATAATATCTTCTTTTCTTTGTCTAAGCGGCGGTAAAAATATCGGCACAACATTTAGTCTGTAATACAAATCTTCTCTAAACTGATTGTTTTGAACCAGACTCTCAAGGTCTCTGCTCGTTGCAGCAATAAGTCTCACATCTACCTTATAAACCTTACTGTCGCCTACCCTTTCAAACTCCTTTTCTTGAAGGACTCTTAATATCTTGGGTTGAAGATTAATTGGTAAATCTCCTATTTCGTCTAAAAAGATAGTCCCCTTGTCTGCAATCTCAAACTTTCCCTTTCTAAAGGTAGTTGCACCTGTAAATGCCCCTTTTTCATGCCCAAACAATTCTGATTCAAGCAAACCTTCTGGTATTGATGCACAGTTTATCTTTATAAAAGGTCCTTTTGCTCGTGGACTCATATAATGGATGGCCTTTGCTACAAGTTCTTTACCGGTTCCGCTTTCACCTCTTAACAAAACTGTTGCCTTTGACGGTGCGACCTTATGGATCGCCTCAAAAACCTCTTGCATCTTATCGGATATACCTATCATGTTGCCAACATTGTATCTACCTTTAAGTTCCATCCTTAAGGCGTTTGTCTGCTCTATAAAGACCTCCCTTTGCTTGTCAAGTTCATTGTGTAACTTAACAGCATGAGCAATGATTGAAGCAACTATCTTAAGAAGTCTTAAATCATCTTCAAATCGCCTGTTTTTGTCTTTGATAAGTCTGTCAACACTTAAAACCCCAAGTATTTCGTTTTTAAACTTTATAGGAACGGATAAAAAGGCAATATCTGATTTTATAGATACCTTTCTTGTGCCTGTCTTGTTTAAGAAAAGTGGCTCATCTCCGATATTGGGGATTACTATAGGTGAACCATGTTTAGCAACCTTACCAATTATCCCCTCGCCCAATCTATAAATCCCCTTTTTCATTTCCTCTTGAGTCATACCATGTGCAGAGATGATTCCAAAGGATGTTTCGTCCTTTCTTAAAACCACTGTTGCCCTTTTCATATTTAGGTAACTTGAAAGTATCTTCATTACCCCATTTAGGTTTTGTTTGAGATTTAGGGATGACCCCATCAATCTCGTTATCTCGTAAATAGCAGAGATATAAATAGTATCATTACTGTTGCTTCTCATGTTGCATGTCCTCTTTTTAGAATAATACCTAAACAGTCATGACAAATTCAAAATCGCTTTATATCCATTATAAAGTCCAAAAAGCCAAATTTAAAAACCCTCAAGTCAATGCTATCTTCAAGATATACAGTCCTTAAGTCAAGATAAAAATGAAAGGATTTGAGAAAGATTTTGTTTTGATGTTATATTTATGTCCGTATGCAATCTAAAAAGATTATTGATGATTTTTGTCATCTTATTGGCAAGGATATAAACATAATGGAGGTATGTGGCACACATACCGTTTCAATCTTTAAATCTGGAATAAAATCCATCCTGCCAAACAATCTAAAACTCTTAAGCGGTCCGGGATGCCCCGTTTGTGTTACTTCAATTGAAGATATTGACAAGGCAATTGCTTACAGTATGCTTGATGATGCAATACTTACCACCTTTGGTGATATGATGAGGGTTCCGGGTAGTGATATGTCTTTGTATGAGGCAAAGGCAGAGGGTGCAAGGATTGAAATTGTGTATTCACCAATGGAATGTCTTAAGATTGCAGAAAAAAACAAGGATAAAAAGGTTATCTTCTTTTCTGCAGGATTTGAGACCACTGCACCGTTAACTGCTGCTACTTTAGTTGAGGCAGAAACAAGGGGCATAGATAATCTCTTTGTATTCTCTGTGCATAAATTAGTTCCGCCTGCATTGAGGTTATTGCTTCAGTCTGGTGAAGTAAGGATTGATGGATTCATACTGCCGGGACATGTAAGCACAATCATTGGTTCAAAGCCATACGAGTTTATACCAGAGGAATTCTCAATACCATGTTGTATAACTGGTTTTGGCGCTGAAGATATACTTTTAGGAATTACTATGATATTAAAGCAGATAATAGACAACAAACCTACAGTGGACATCCAGTATAAAAGGTCAGTAAAACCAGAGGGCAACATCAAGGCTATAGAGTTTATGAATAATACATTTTCAGTATGCGATAGCAACTGGCGTGGCATAGGAGTATTACCGCAAAGCGGACTGAAACTAAACGAAAAATGGGCTCACAGGGACAGTGAAAAGGTATTTGATATAAAGGTTCAATCCAAACCTGAACCCAAAGGTTGCCAGTGTGGGCTCATTTTAAGAGGGATTAAAACCCCTCCTGAATGCCCCTTGTTTGCTAAGTTTTGCACCCCTGAACATCCGGTTGGTGCTTGTATGGTGAGTTCTGAAGGTAGTTGCTCTGCATATTACAAGTATAGACTGCAATAAAAAGATGATATCTTTCATATCTTAAATTTCTTTGACAATAGTTTATTTCAAATCCTAAATTACATGAACCTCTCCCAATTCAGCAAACCATCAAGATATATAAACAATGAAATCAATGCAATCAAGAAAACCTCACTAGAAATAAGGATTGCTCTTGCATTCCCTGATTTGTATGAGATAGGGATGTCTCATATTGGTCTAAAGATACTTTATGATATCCTCAATTCAATTGAGTATTGTAGTGCTGAAAGGGTCTTTATGCCCGCACCTGATTTTGCAGGTTATCTCAAAGCAAACAATACCCCTTTATACAGTCTTGAGACAAAGACATCTTTGAAGGATTTTGATGTATTAGGGTTTAGCCTTCAGTATGAACTTTCCTTTACAACTCTCCTTGAAATGCTTTCTCTGTCAGATATACCTATTGAGTCAGTTCAAAGGATTGATTCAAGAAATAACTATCCAATTGTTGTTGCAGGTGGACCCTGTGCACAAAATCCCTTACCCTTGATGCCTTTTATTGACTGTTTTTTCATAGGCGAGTCAGAAGAGACAATCATTGAGTTTGTAGCCATTGTAAAGGCACTCAAAGGTAGCAAAAGGATTGACATACTAAGGGAGGTTTCAAAGATTGAAGGAATATATGTCCCTTTGATACATGGCAAAGACAAGACCATCAAGAGAAGGTTTGTAAGAGACATTGATAAATCACCATTTCCAACAAGACCTGTAGTCCCATATATGTCTATAGTTCACGATAGGATAGCGATTGAGATATCAAGGGGATGTCCAAATGGTTGTAGGTTTTGTCAAGCTGGTGTCATTTACAGACCTTTTAGGCAGAGGTCTATTGAGAAGATTTTAGAGATAGCAGGGCAATCAATAAAAAATACAGGACATGATACTGTGTCGTTATCTTCTTTAAGTGCTGGGGATTTTGCCTGTCTATTACCCCTAATGAGATTGTTTAACCGCAGTTTTGCTCACAAGAGGATTAACCTTTCCTTACCGTCATTAAGGGTTGGTTCAGTAAACATGGAGGTATTACAGGAGTTAAAAGCAGTAAGAAAGAGCGGTTTTACCATAGCACCAGAGGCAGCCACAGACAGATTAAGGGCTGTGATAAACAAGGATTTCACATATGAGGACTATGAGCACACAGTAAGGATGCTCTTTGATGCTGGCTGGCACAATCTTAAACTGTATTTTATGATTGGTCTTCCCACCGAAACCGAAAAGGACATAGAGGCTATACCACACATGGCTGGCAGTTCTATAAAGTTAGCAAAAAAGAAGACATCAAGGTTTGTAAATGTTAGTGTTACTATATCTCCTTTTATCCCCAAAGCCCATACACCATTTCAGTGGTGTGGACAGATTGATAAGCATGAGATGATAGAAAAGATGAACTTCCTACAAAAGTCCTTGTCATCAAGAAGGATTAAGTACAAAGGACACACACCTGAAATGAGCATCATTGAGGCATTTATAGCAAGGGGCGATGAAGGGATATCAGATGTCATCAAGGTAGCTTGGCAGAATGGTGCAATCCTTGATGGATGGTCAGAATACTTCAACTATCAACATTGGATTGATGCATCAGAAAAAACAGGTATTGATACGGAAAGATATGCCACAAAAAAATACGACACAGATGAAAATCTACCATGGGATTTCATAGATACAGGTATTGATAAGGATTTCCTCAAGAAAGAATACATGAGGGCAAAAGATGGAATAAAGACACCTTCATGTATTAAAAGATGCTCGGCTTGTGGTCTAAATTGTAAAGATAAAGGTGACGAAATGTATCTTGAGACAAACATCACAACCATCATCAAAGAGCCTTACAAAAACAGACAAAGGATAAGGGTCTGTTTTTCAAAAACAGGGGATATGAGGCATCTTTCACACCTTGAGTTAACTCACTGCATTGTTAGGGCTTTAAGAAGGGCAGATATCAATCTCTGCTTTTCTGAGGGATTTAATCCGTCTGCTATTGTGTCTTTTGGCCCGCCTTTAAATGTGGGTGTAAGTGGATTAAATGAGTATTTTGATATGGAGGTTTTTGAACCCTTTGATATACAATTAATGATGCAAGAGATTAATCAAAGATTACCAGATGGGATAAAGATACATAAGATGTCTGCGATACCCCATAATACCACCTCTTTGACAAGTTTTATCAAACGGTTTGACTACTGTATAAATGGTTTAAATGATGAAATGCTTTCAAGAAGTGATGATTACAAGTCAAACCCTGATATCAGTAATAACATCTTGTCCATTGAAAAGGTTGACAATAAACTCTCACTATGTCTCATTGACACAGATACAAAAAAGGTAAGGTTGTCGGAGATTATAGGTGCGTTGATTGGGAAAGAGTTGTGGGAGTTAGATATTGAAAGAACAAGATTATATGGATATAAAAAAGGATGGTGTGAACCATTATGAGTACAGAACTTGTAATCAATGTTACAGAACAAGAAAGCAAGGTTGCTCTTCTTGAGAATGGTCAGGTTGTAGAACTTTATATTGAAAGAAAAAGGGACGCAAGCCTTGTAGGCAATATTTACAAGGGAAAGGTCATAAAGATATTGCCGGGTATGCAGTCTGCATTCATTGATATTGGACTTGACAAGGCTGCGTTTTTGTATGTTGCAGATATAATGACTGATATTGATGAATACTACACCGCTTTCCTTGAATCAGAAAGTGAAAGATTATACATCTTTGAAAAACCAGCGGTAACACCACAAAAGGGAATCCCTATTGAAGACCTCATCCAAGAAGGGCAGGAGTTACTTGTGCAGGTATCCAAAGACCCGATAGGCACAAAAGGTGCGAGGGTTACATCGTATGTAACACTACCGGGTAGATATATAGTATTGATGCCAAATGTTGACCATGTGGGCGTATCAAGAAGGATTGAAAATGAAGAAACAAGACAAAGACTAAAGGGCATAGCCTCTGAGATTCGCTCAAAAGGTTTTGGACTTATCATGCGCACTGCAAGTGAGGATGCCACCTATGAAGAGATAAAGAATGATTACGAGTTTCTTACAATGCTGTGGGAAAACATCTTTACTAAAAAGGATAAGGTTTCTGCCCCATCTTTGCTTTACAGTGACCTTGACCTTGTCTTCAGAAGTATAAGGGATTTTATGAGCCATGATATTGAAAGGGTGATTATTGATAATTACGACGAGTATGAAAGGGTTAAGGAGTTTTCAGGTGTGTATTTCCCAAGACTGCACAATAGGATCTCCTTCTATGACGGCAGAGAGCCAATCTTTGACGCATTAGGTATTGAGTTAGACATATCAAGGGCACTTGACAGAAAGGTATGGCTGAAGTCGGGCGGTTATATCGTAATTGATCAGACCGAGGCAATGACCGTTATTGATGTAAACACTGGTAAGTTTGTAGGCAAGGAAAACCTTGAAAATACAATCCTAAAGACCAACCTTGAGGCAGTAAAGGAGATTGCCTATCAGATAAGGTTGAGAAATCTTGGCGGGATAATCATCATAGATTTTATTGACATGGAAAAGGCAGAAAACAAGGAAAAGGTTTTTACATCCTTTATGGAGATAATGAAAAAGGACAGGGCAAAAAACACGATTTACAACATCACAGAGTTAGGCATAGTTCAGATGACAAGAAAAAGGGTAAGGGAAAGTCTTGGGAGGATACTGTCAGACCAGTGTCCGTATTGTGAGGGCAAGGGGTTTGTAAAGTCTCCAAGGACGGTTGCCTATGAAACATTTGATAAGTTAAGGAAGATGAATCTTCAACCCAACACAATAGTCATCATCAAGGCTCATCCAAAGGTGGCAGAACTCCTATCTGATGAAGAAAGACAGGGTCTTGAAAACATTGAAAAACGCTACAACATAAAGATAATCGTCAACAAGGAAGAAAGCCTCCATCAAGAGACCTGTGATATCTCCATATTGTAAAAGTAGATGTCCACTTACGAAAGGCTACTTTCAAAAATCAAAGGATACAACAACTCTATCATAGCCTATTCAGGGGGAGTGGACAGCTCGCTCTTGCTGAAACTATCAAAAGTAGCAGAGATTAAGGTGTTGCCTATAACTGTTGTCTCAGAGGTTACGATAAAAAGGGATGTGGAAGATGCAAAGGCATTTACAAGTAGCATTGGTATTAATCTACATATTGAATACATAACACTGCTGTCAAACGATAACTTTAGAAAAAACCCTCGTAACAGGTGCTTTTTTTGTAAAGAGATAATGATGAAGAGACTCTTATCAATAGCCAAAGAAAAGGGCTATGAATACATACTTGAAGGCACTAACCACGACGATTTAGATGATTGGCGCCCCGGACTTGAGGCTATAAAGAAATACCCAGAGGTCAAAAGCCCATTTCTTGAGATGTCAGTAAAAAAGATGGATATAAGGGGAATCTTGAAGGATTTGGGCATGACTATCCGGAATAAGCACGCATCACCTTGTCTTGCCACAAGGATTCATTACGATACAGAGATTACACAGGAGATCATTGATAAGGTAAGACAGGCAGAGGAGATACTAATCAACAAGGGCTTCAGAGATGTTAGGGTAAGAACAGATGGCAATAACGCCTTTCTTGAGGTTAATCCAAACCAGACTTCACGGTTAATTGATACTGCATTGGGTAATGAAATCATAGATAAAATGTTGTCCATTGGGTTTAAGACAGTTGACATTGCAAGGGATGGTTATGTAAGTGGTAGGCTTAATAAAACATAAAGTGAGAAGACATCCTTCTGATTGTGTAAATTGTGGTGTTTGCAAGGCAAGATGCCCGATTTACAAAGAGACATCAAAAGAGTCTTATGGTGCAAGGGGAAGGATGGCTCTGATAAAGGCATTTTCAGATGGTGAACTCATAGATACAAAACAACTGTCTGAAAGGCTTTTTAGTTGTTTACTCTGTGGGGCTTGTAACAAATCTTGTCCTCTCAACATTGATCTTACAAGGTCTATATGTGAGATACGAGGTCTTCTGAAACACAAAGACAAAAAGACACATCTGCTATCTTATCTAATAAAATATGGATTTAGAAATCCAAAAAACATCTTTAAGGGCATTGGTTTCTTTGATTATCTCTGTCAGCATCTTCCTTTTAAGGAAAAGTTAGACAACCTCCGTAGAAGATACGGATTAAAGATTACACCGTCAAAAACATCCCTTGTAGATACAATTACCTTGAGTAAGGCTAAAGAATCTATAGGTAGGGTGGCAGTGTATCCCGGATGTTCTGTTAATTACTTGTTTGCATCAATGGGTATTTCGCTTATTGAGGTGCTAAATCAACTCAACTACGACATAGTTATACCAAGAAAATACTTTTGCTGTGGTGCTCCACAGTTTGCAATGGGCTTTTTGAAAGAGGCAGAAAATATCGCAAGGAAACAGATTGAGGTGTTTCAGTCCTTCTCTTTAGATGCAGTTGTAAGTCTCTGCCCTACATGTGTGCATATGATGTCAGATGTGTATGAAATCTTAATCGGTGAGACGATACAAGGTATCATAGATGCAAACCGTTTTATTGCAAAACATACTAAAAACATTCTTGATATCTCTGACAACATTAGTTCTCTCTACACAGACAACATGGTTATCTATCATCAGCCATGCCATTCAAAGAATTATATAAACGCTGGGAATGAGATACCATCTCTGCTAAAGTCTGTAGGTCTTCATCTTCATTATGATGATACATGCTGTGGGTTCGGTGGAACCTTTAGGTTTATTCAAACAGGGTTGTCAAATATGCTTACATCAAGGATTAAACAAAGGTATAGTCAAAGTGGACTTGTGATAACATCTTGTCCAAACTGTATAATTCAGTTTAGAAATCACAATATAAATAGCAAGCACTTTATTGATATAATAAAATACGCAATGAAAGGATAAAGAGATGGATGAAAAACTAAAAATAATACTCCCCAACATGGTTGAAGAAACCACAGAAAAACACAAGCAGGTATCATATCAAAAGACATGTAAAAGATGCGGACAATGCTGTAGAGCCGCAAGCCCTTTGCTCTTAAAAACAGATTACTCACTTTTTATTTCAGGACATCTTACTGATACCAATACTTACACCCTTCGCCTTGGTGAACCCATTTTAAATAGGCTTGAACAGGATGTCTATTTCATGCCTTTTGAGGCAATCAAGATAGAAGATGAAAACAATGCTTGCCACTTTTATGCCGGTAGCGGTGAGTGTTTGATATATGAGGATAGACCAACACAATGCCAAACCTATGAATGCTGGAACAATGCTCCACATCAAGAGTCATTAGAGGAGATAAGGCTAACAAGACAGGACATCTTTGGTGATATTGACCCCATTATTAAGGTCATAACAAAACATGATGAGGTCTGTTCTTATGAAACATTAATAGATTTAATCCAGAAACTTAAGGAAGGTGACGAATCAAGTCTCACACAAATACAACAGATGATAGACTATGATATCGCAACGAGAGAGTTTCTCAATGAAAACTACGGCATCTCACCTAAAGGGCTTCACCTTGTATTAGGCAAACCTTTATACAAAAAGATTGAACTCTTTGGATTACAGGTTATAGAAAACGAGGATGGTTCATTACAAATTCAAATAAAGGAGACAGGCAATGAAGATATTTCTTGATAGTGCAAATATTGAAGAGATAAAAAAGGCTGTATCTTTAGGGGTAATAGACGGTGTTACAACAAATCCGTCCTTGATAGCAAAAGAAAAGAGGGAGCCTATATCATTACTTAAGGAGATATGTGAAATAGTTGATGGTCCTATCAGTGCAGAGGTTATAAGTCTTAAGTCTAACGAGATGGTAAAAGAAGCAGTTGAGTTAGCCAAGATACATAACAACATTGTAATAAAAATCCCTATGACCGATGAGGGATTACGGGCAGTGAAGATACTTTCATCAGAGGGTATCAAGACCAATGTAACACTTGTCTTTACTGCACTGCAGGCACTTTTAGCAGCAAAGGCAGGTGCAACATATGTAAGTCCTTTTGTAGGAAGGCTTGATGACATCAGCAGTTTCGGTATAGACATAATTACAGACATCAAGGAGATATTTGACAACTTTTATTTCATCACAGAGATAATAGTTGCAAGTATAAGAAATCCCCTTCATGTGCTTGAGTCTGCAAAGATTGGTGCTCACATTGCCACAATACCATATAATGTTTTGTTACAACTAACAAAACATCCACTTACCGACATTGGCATTGAGCGTTTCATAAAGGATTGGGAAAAGACAAAAGGGCTTGAGAAATGAACACAGATTCAAAAAAGGTTGTTTATGTTGTAGGGCATAAAAATCCTGATACTGATTCAATCTGCTCTGCTATTGGGTATGCACATTTTAAGAATGCAACCGACAAGAGATTTCACTTTATACCAACAAGGGCAGGAAAGATGAATGAAGAGTCAACCTTTATCTTAAATAGATTTGGCATCCCGATACCTGATGAGATTGAGTCACTGTCTGCTACAGTTAGTGATCTGACCCTCAAGAAACCAATATTTGTAAGAACCACAGACTCTATCCAAACACTTGCCCAACTCATGAAAGAAACAGGAGTGAGGTCTGTCCCTGTTGTTGATACTCACAACAAGGTCTGCGGGATTGTAGGGTTAAGGGATATCGCACAACACTACATGGATAGTGTTAATTTCTTTGACCTATCAAAATCACCCATTGAGTTGGACTTATTGGTAAAGACTCTTGATTGTCGTGTAGTATCCAATACTTCAGGCATAGAAAGACTTTCAGGAAGGGTCTTTATAACAACGATGCAAAAGGGGACTATATTAAACAGGATTGAAAAAGGCGACATCGTCATTACTGGAGACCAGTATGACATTCAGATGGAGGTAATACATGCCGGATGCTCTGCAATTATTACTACTAATCTCATGGAGCCAACCTCTGATGTTATAAAACTGGCAAAAGAATATGGCACGCTCATCCTTGTATCACCATACAACACATTTGCCACAGTGCATCTTATGACAATGTCAGTGCCTGTTGAATCAATCATGTGTAGAAAGATACCGACTGTCGGACTTTATACACCGATATCAGTTGTCCTAAAAAACATACTTGAGTCGGACTATCGTTCTGAAATAGTTGTTGATAGTGATAACAACCTAATCGGATTTATCACCCGCACAGACCTTTTAGTCCCTGTCAAGAAAAAGGTTATCCTCGTTGACCACAATGAGGTATCACAAGCAGTAGATGGCATTGAGGAGGCAGAGATACTTGAGATAATAGACCATCACAGAGTAGGTGACATATCAACCGTTGCCCCGATATATGTTTACAATGACCCTGTTGGTAGCACCTGCACTGTGGTTGCAAACATAATGTTTTTACACCAGATAAGGATACCAAAGGAGATAGCAGGGGTGTTGCTTTCTGGTATCCTTTCAGATACCTTAATCTTAACCCTTTCAACAACCACCTCAAAGGATGTCTATGCAGCAGAACAACTTGCAGAATTAGCAGGCATATCAATAAAGGAATACGGCAAGGAACTTTTAAGTGAAAGCATAAACACCAAAGGCAAGACATCGGCAGAGCTGATATCTGCAGATTTTAAGGAGTTTAACATCGGTGGCAAAAAACTCGGTATAAGTCAGATGATGGTGCTTGACTGCGAGGAGGTAAATCTCCGAGAGGCAGAACTATTAGAAGAACTTGAAAGGATAAAGGAGATAGGTAACTACGACCTAACAGCCTTACTCATCACAAACCCAATAAGCTCAAGACAGGAAAGGATACTTCTTAAGGGCGAGACATGGATTGTTGAAAAAGCATTTAATGTAAAGGTTGAAAACAACACCTGCACCCTCCCACACATCATGTCTCGTAAACGGGACTTTATCCCTGCAATAGGTCAAGTATTGACTATGGTGAGATAGGGCAATGCCATTAAGATTGCTGGTTGCTACTTTCTTTATTTCTAAAAAACTCATAATACAAAAGAGGCACTGCAATTAGTGTAAGTAAGGTGGCAGCCACAGCCCCAAACATCATAGATATTGCAAGCCCCTGAAATATAGGGTCAAATAGCATCACAAATGAACCAACTACCACCGCTGCTGCAGTAAGCACAATTGGTCTAAACCTCACAGCACCAGCCATGATAATGGCATCCTTTAAATCATTTGTTTGTCTCCACTGCATCTCAACAAAGTCAACAAGGAGGATAGAATTTCTGACTATTATCCCAGATAGTGCAATAAAACCAATCATTGAAGTTGCAGTAAAAAATGCATCAAATACCCAATGTCCTGGCAGTATCCCAACAAGTGTCAGAGGTATAGGTGCCATGATTACAATAGGCGTGATAAAGCTCCTAAACCATGCTACTACCAAGATGTAGATGATAACAAGCACTGCAGCAAATGCAACCCCCAAGTCCCTAAAGACCTCTATTGTAATATGCCATTCTCCATCCCACTTCATCGCATATCTGTCTTCAAGCCATGGTTGGATAGCATTATACTGCTTGAGTTCATAACCCTCTTTTAATTTTAGGTCTTGAATCGCTGACTTCATCTTAAGTATTGCATACACGGGGCTTTCTTCTACCCCTGCAACATCACCAATTACATACACCACACGCTTTAGGTTCTTTCTGTATATCGTCTTTTCTTCAATGCCTTGTCTGATGCTTACCAATTCACGAAGTGGCACCCGTGTGCCATCTTGAGATGTCAGGGTTAAGGATTTTATCGTCTCAATGTATGACCTCTGGTCAATCGGTGCCCTTAAGAGTATCTCAACTGGTTCCTTTTCATCTTCAAAATGGACAAGACCCACAGGCATACCAGCTATGATTGTCCTTAATGTGTTTGTTATGTTTGCCACATCAATTTTGTGGAGTCCGACCTTTTGTCTATCAATCACGAATTGCAATTTTCTTTGGTCATCCTCAACATACCAGTCAACATCTACAACACCATCTGTTTGTGTAAATACCTTTTTTATCTCCCTTGCTATCTCAATCTGACGGTTAAGTTCGGGACCATAAATCTCTGCCACAAGTGTGCTTAAAACAGGCGGTCCGGGTGGTATCTCCGCTATCTTAATATTTGCACCGTATTTTAGACCTATTTGTTGCAGAGGAGGTCTTATCCTTTTAGCAATATCGTGGCTTTGTTCCTTTCTTTCGCCCTTTGCAACAAGATTTACCTGTATGTCAGCCACATTGCTACCAGAACGCAGGAAGTAGTGTCTTACAAGACCGTTGAAATTAAAAGGTCCTGCAGTTCCAACATACATCTGATAATCCGATACCTCTGGCACCGTTTTGAGAAAGTCTCCGAGTTCCCTTGTCAGTTGTGCAGTCTCTTCAAGTGTCCTACCCTCTGGCATATCAATGATGACCTGTAGTTCTGACTTATTGTCAAATGGAAGCATCTTTACCTTGACTAATTTTAGCGGTATCATCGTGATTGTGATTAGCAGCAACAGTCCAACAACACCAATGGCAAGGAGTCTCTTAAACCTGCTTTCAATCAGCGGACCTAATGTCTTTGTATAAACCTTCTTCATGAATCCGCCTTCTTCTTGCTCATCTGATGCATGACCCTTTACATTCTTTAAAACGATATAACTAAGCCACGGACTTACTATGAATGCAACTAAAAGTGAAAACAGCATTGCTGCAGAGGCACCCACTGGGATTGGTCTCATGTATGGTCCCATCAAACCAGAGACAAACGCCATTGGTAAAAGGGCTGCAATGACTGTAAATGTGGCAAGTATTGTAGGGTTTCCAACCTCGTCTACTGCACCAACAGCCGTTTGTGGGCTCACTCCCCTTGTCTTAAAGTGTCTGTGTATGTTTTCAACGACTACGATAGCATCATCAACAAGTATTCCTATTGAAAATATAAGTGCAAAGAGTGTTACCCTGTTTAGTGTATAGCCGTATAGGTAGTTGATTAAAAGTGTTAGGGCTAAAGTGACTGGCACTGCCACTGCTACAACTATGGACTCCCTCCAACCAAGTGCAAGTGCAATCAAGATAATAACCGAAATGGTTGCAATGAGCATGTGTTCGAGGAGTTCGTCTGATTTTTCCTTTGCAGTATCCCCATAGTTTCTTGTAATAGTAATATTGACATCCTTTGGTATGAGGTTGCCTTTTAAGGCATTTACCTTTTCTATGGCGTCTTTGGCTACTATGCTTGCATTTGCACCCTTTTTCTTTGCAATGGTGATGGTTACTGCCTCAAAATACTCGTTTGTTGAGACTGCCTTAATACCCTTTTTCTGTGCAGACGGACCAAGCCCCATGAAGACATAGTTGCTTGGCTCTTCTGGGCTATCAGTGATTGTTGAGACATACTTTAGGTAGATTGGCTTACCATTATAAACCGATACCAAAACCTTGTTTAAATCTTCTGCATCTTTTATAGTAGCCCCTGTTTCAACCAGTATCTCTGTATTTTTTGAAACAACAGAACCTGAAGGGAGATTTAGATTTGTGTTTTTTAGTATCCCCATTATGTGTAGCGGTGAAATGCTGTATGCGTTTAGTTTGTGGATATCAAGGTTTATCCTTATCTGTCTTCTTTGACCACCAATAATGTTAAATTCAGAGACATTCTTGTCCTTTTTTATCTCATCACAGATTGTAGTGCCAATGCGTCTTAATTCATAGCCGGTGTATTGGCTATTCTCACTCCAAAGTGTGAGTGTAAGTATTGGGACATCATCAATGGACTTTGGTTTTACCAAAGGTTGAGACACACCCGGGGGGATTATGTCGTAGTTTGACATGAGTTTGTTGTAAAGATTTACCAGACTATCTTCAATATCTTCACCAACATAAAACCTAACGATTGTTAGGTTGTATCCGGGTCTCACTATTGAGTAGATATACTCCACCCCCTTAATCTCCCAGAGGAGTTTCTCCATTGGTCTTGTAACCCTCTCTTCCACCTCTTTTGCGGTAGCACCCGGGTATGTGACAATGACATCCACCATTGGCACTACTATTTGGGGTTCTTCTTCCCTTGGCGTAACTACAATGGCAAAAAGTCCAAGTAGTAATGACGAAATAACCAGTAATGGAGTGAGTTTTGACCTTAAAAACGCCTCTGCAATCCTACCTGATAAGCCAACCTTCATCTGCCTGCTACCTCTACAAATCCTCCCTCAACCACCTTCTCAATACCGCTTGATATTATCTTGTCATTTGGTTTTAAACCTGATAACACCTCAACCTTATCACCAATAGAACTTCCCAATTTGACCAATCTATAACTCACCATAGTCTTATCATCTACTGCATACACACCTGTAAGTTGACCCTTCTTGACAATGCAGTTTTTATCAATTAGGATAGCGTCTCTTTTGCCAAGTGTAAACAAAACCCTTGTAAACATGCCAGACCTAATACCTTGACCAGAAATGTCTATCTTTGTGATAAATGAGCGAGTTTTTGGGTCTACTGAGGGAACGACCTCTGTAACCTTTGCCTTATACTCCTTGTTTAGTCCATCAATCTTTACAATTAATGGTAGACCAGTCTTTATCTTCCCTGACATTGACTCATCCACATTGACCTCAATGTAGTATGAGCCAATGCCTTCAATGTTAAATAGTGGGGCACCAACAACAGCAACATTTCCTTTTTCAATGTTTTTTGAGGTAATGACGCCATCATAGGGAGCTGTTATTGAGGTGTATCTTTGATAGGTTAGTGCCTCATTGAGCATTGCCTTTGCCCTTTCAAACTCTGATTGTGCGACCGTCATCTGTGTCTTTATCTGGTCAAACTCCTGACCAGAGACTGCCTTTTCATCATAGAGAGTCTTGTATCTTTCGTAGGTCTTTTTTGAAAACTCCATGTTGTGTCTTGCTGATTCTAACCCCTTTTCTGCTGCCTTTACCTTTTCTCTTACATCTGAATCATCTATCTTTATGAGAATCTGACCTTCCTTTACAAGATCCCCCTCCTTCACATACACCTCTTTGACCTCTCCAACTACCCTTGCTGATACATTGCCAGAAAGCCTTGACCTCACATTACCAGTAAGTTCATAAACTTCATCTATGGTTGAAAGGGTAATTGTTGAGACTGATACCCCTTGTATCCTTTCTTTTTTTGTCTCAAGTTCTGATGATTTTGTCTTGTCCTTGCAAGCAAAGATTAATGTAAGTGTAAGCAATAAGATACTGAGCCTAAATAAAACTCGTGTTTTTGTGATAGATAAACTTGGCAGGGAGAGTTCTCTATTATGCTTCTTTAGTATTGAAGTTTTTTGTGAAGTCCTAATCATCTTACCTCCTATTGAAGTTTGAGTTCTTTAAGCAAGATGCCACTTTGTAGTTTAAGATTTGCTATAGCAAGATAAAGGGCGTTTGTCTTTTCATTGAGATTAGACCTTGCTAAATCAAGAACAGATTGGGCATTTAACAGATCTACAATTGGGGAAAGACCATTTTCGTATCTTACCTTGATTAGTCTTTTGCCCTCTTCAGCTGTCTTTAGATTCTTTTCAGCCAAAAGTAACGCCGACTTTGCTAAATCATAGTTTTCAAACGCCTCAAATACAGAATATTTTATGTGTGATTTCATCTGTTGAAGATAAAATTGAGCCTCGTTCTTTTGATGCGTTGCCTTTTGGTATTCGTAATTGCGTTTAAAACTATCAAAGATGTTCCATCTCAAAAATGCTACTAACTGCCAACTATCTCCCTCTCTGCCCAATAGTCTTTTAGGGTCATTCATCTGATATGATGCACCAATGCCAACTGTCGGATAATATTCTGCCTTTGCCAATTCAATGTTATCCGCTGCGGTTTCTACCTTCTTGCTCATTGCCTTAATATCCTCACGCAACTCAGAGTGTTTGAGATATTCATCAAGGCTCTTTGCAATGAATTCTATCTGTTGATCGTCCACGATGTCTATTGCCTCATCCCTTGACAGAAGTAATCCCAAAGACCGCTTTGCAATATTTAGGTCTTTTTCTACCTTCAGTAATCTTTGCCGTGCCTCTAATAGTGCGGTCTCAGCCCTTAATCTGTCTGAAAGTAGCCCAAGGGCGTTTTTGTATCTCAAATCAGCAATCCTCAATATCTCCTCTGCCTCCTCAACTGCCTTTTTTGAGGCATCAATAAACCCCTTAATTGTCTTTATTGCAATGTATGATTGTATTACACGATAAGCCAGTTCCTCCTTTTTTCTATTGAGTTCATATCCCTTTGTGTCAAAAACCTTTTTAGCCATATCAACATAGACATTTAGTTTTCTGACAAATATCGGTTGCTCAAATGAAAACACAGTTTGAAAGTCATTTGTAGGGGTTGGATTATTGAGATTAGGGATGTAAAAGTCTGACTCTGTAAACCTCCCTTGATTGAGTTTTGACATGAATGAGTAAGTTGGATTGTTTGTCCTCATGAATCGCTCTTCAAAGGTTATCTTTGGTAACAGATGCGTTTGTGTGATTGTAATCTCTTTTTTTTGTGCTTGGAGATTCTCTTCTAATGCCTTAATCTCCCTATTGTTTTGTAGTGCTAAAGATATTGCTTCTTTGAGAGTTATGGATGTTTGGGCATGACAAAACGATACTAATATGAATAGAAATGAAAGGGTAGATATTAATACTCGCAAAGACTACACCTCCTTTGTGAGATCTATTTAGTCTTTAATATGTCACTGATTATTGACTCAACCTCAAATATATTGGTTGGTTTGAGTAACCCCCCGTAAAAACCATGCCTTTCTGGATATACAATTAAATCATTACTTGCATTCATCCCTGTGATGATTATCTTTACTTCTGGGTTTATTTTTTTAAGTGTGTTTGAGATGTCTATGACATCATTCGTTGACAGGGTATCACAACTTAATATAACTAAATCAAAGTTTCCTTCTGTCTTAAATGCGTCTTCGTAAATCTTTCTAACCTCATCCTTACCTTTACAACAAAACGCTTTATGACCAAGGTTACTTATAATCTCCAATAATTTGGTTATTATCCCATCATCACCTACTAAAAGGATATTTGCTAAATCCTTGACATTTGTGTTAGCCAAATTTAGACATTGATACCTTTGGGTATCTATGACATCGTTTTGTCGCAAACCCTTCCTCTCTGTAATATCTATGGCTACACCCCTTAACCCAACAACCTTATTTTCCTTAAATATCGGTCTGCTTTCAATTAGGGCATGTATGATGACACCATCTTTGGTTAGTAAACGATACTCTTCAGAGACAAAGTCCTCACCCCTTAACCTCCTTTGCATGTTTCTCATAGCCTTTTCACGATCATCTGGAAACACAATATCAACTACGGACAGTTTGTTTAGGTCTTCTTCTGTGTATCCAAACTTTTCTATACCATATGGATTTATATATGTCAGCCTCCCGTAGTTATCCATCTCAAAAAAGACAATAGGTAGAAACTCTACAAGGTCTCTATACTTTCTCTCACTTTCCTGAAGTTGCTTAAGCATCCTAATCCTTTCATTTGCCTTCTTTGCGATCACAATCGCGTATTCAATACCATCAAAGACACAAGACTTGATACTTATATCAAGGTATGTAAATTCATCTGATTCGGTCTTTACAACAAAGTTTGTTTCTAAACCTGTTTGGGTAAATTGTCTGTTTTTGTCAATATTAGACATCAACATGTCTCTGATGAAGATAAAAAAAGGTATCTCAATTAGGTCGTTTAAGGTCTTCTTTGTCATCTGGTTGTATTTGATATTAAAGAAATCACAAGTGGCATCATTTACATCCAGTATCTTGAGGTCATCCACCTTGATAATGATTAAGATGTCGCTTACTGCGTTTATAAGTGCCCTAAAACGATTCAGTTCCTCAAGTCGTTTTTGAAGGTCGGGGTAATAACTCTTTTTCATAGAGGTTTCCCCCAATCCAATAATCTTTTCCCTTAAGGCAAATACATCCTTCATATCACTGACTCATACAAATGGATAATGTCGTCCTTTTTTGGTATCTTTGGGTTTGTAGCGATGCAAGGGTCATTTAATGCAGCATCTGCAAGTCGAGGGATTGCATCTTTTTGTAATCCATATCTGCCAAGCCCAACCTCTATTTCACATCTTTGTAGTAGTTGAAGTATCGCAGCATCAAGTGCTTTTAAGACATTTTCATCAGATGTGTCTGGTTGGATAAGTCCCAATACATTGGCAATCTGTCTATATCTTTCTGGTATTGCATCAAAATTGTATCTTACAATGCTTGGCATTAGATGTGCATTACAACATCCATGAGGGATCTTGAGCAATCCTCCCATTGCATGAGCCATCGCATGCACAAGCCCAAGGCTTGCATTTGAAAATGCAATACCAGCAGATACACTACCTAACATCATGGCTGCCCTGTAGGTTATATCATCAGGATTGTTAATTGTATGAGGAAGGTTGTCAAATATAAGTTTTATTGCATAAAGTGCGTGTAGATCTGTAATAGGTGAATTTGCAACAGAAGCATATGCCTCAAAGGCATGGCAGAGTGCATCTAATCCTGTATAGGCTGTCAACTCTTTGTCCATAGTCGTAGTAGTTTGTGGGTCAATGAGGGCAACATCAGGGATGATAGTCTTGCTAATGATCGCAAACTTCACATCCCTTGAAGTATCTGTAATAATTGCAAACTGTGATACATCGGCAGATGACCCTGCTGTTGTAGGAATACAGATTAATGGCGGCATAGGTTTTGTAACCTTATCTACACCCTCATAATCTCTGATGTTTCCTCCATTTGAGACCACAATAGCAATGCCTTTTGCACAATCTAAAACACTACCACCACCCACAGCAACAATGACATCACATCCTTCAGTAAAGTAAAAATCCATCCCCTGCATTACCTCAAAGTCCTTTGGATTTTGTGTTATGTCTGAGTAAGTGGAATACGCAATGTGCGAGTCTCTTAGGACATTACAAACCCTTTCTGTCCAGCCATGTTTGATTATACCTTCATCTGTTACTAACAAAACCCTCTTTGCTCCAAAGTTTTGAGCATATTTACCAACAAGATTTAACGCATCAAGACCAAATACGAATTCTGGTATGACTACCTTCCTTATAGATAATTCTATTGACAAGTTTTTGCTCTCCTTTCAAGATTTGGTATTCATTACAAAATAAAACTAATGAGACTTTATCACCTTATTAACTGTTCAAATACATCTAATGCCCTGTTTACATTTGATGGATTACGATGAAAACCACCATGATCACCGATTGGGTCTTTAATGAAAAGTTCTACCTTACCACCATGTTTCATCACTAACTCACGAGATGTCTGCATTGCTCTACATCCATCCCTATCAGGATTTGGGTCTCTTTCTGCACAATACATCACCCAATGTGTGTCTCTAAAAGGGGTTGAGCCAAATTTACCAGTAATGATGTCATTATTTGGTGGAAAATCTCTTGCCATTCCCCCAGCATTTGATATCGTAAGGACAATAAATCTATTTTTAATTCTATCAATGGATGTCAATGCATAAGTATTTGCAGAACCACGACTAAACCCGTGAAGTAAGACATGGCTTGGCTTGATTTGTAACTGTTGCAATGCACTATTAAAAATTATATACATGTTTTCAGGTGAGTAGTAATCCTGTGTTTTCTCACCAGTTCCAAACCACCATTGGAGTGCTATAATCCCTATACCCCTTTTTTCAGCGTATGGATGCCAAATAAAAAACTCATCAAATGCCCAACTTGCATGTCCATGTAATGTAATCAACATAGGTCTAATCTGCATCCTCTGAAAATTTTTAGGAGTCCAAACAATATAAAAACTTCTACCATCATCTGTTGGGACAAAATATGCACCCTTATCAACTGCGTATTTGTAACGGTCTGGAGTGGCTTGTTGTGCCTTTTTAAACAATGGATGATGTTTGATATCAGATGTAAAAGCAATTGCATTAGGTATTTGTTTCTGTAAAATGTGATCGGATCTTTCAAAAGACATCACATCTGTTTTTGATGAATCAAACAAAAATCTGGATTCATTTGTTGTTTGCAAGTTGATGCTAAATAGTAATATGAAACGGATTAATACAACAACGATGTATCTCGTGCTTTTCATAGTTAGTCTTTTATAACGGTTTTCATAAAATCAGGTCAACTATTTTTTTGTCAAAAGATTACAAAAACATAAAAAATCTTTTTTTATGTATATAAATGGCATGCAACCTGTCTGCCTTTGATGGTAGTATGTTGAGGTTTAGCGGTTTTGCATGTCCCTTTTGAAAATTGACATCTTGGTTCAAAGGCACAACCATCAGTTGATATACCATCAAAAGACTCCTTAATTTGCCTTGATGATATTGGTGCTTCCCTATGAATTTTAGGTGCAGAACTGATGAGTAGTCTCGTATAAGGGTGTAGTGGCTCATCGTAAACCTCTTCAGTATTGCCCATCTCAACTATCTTGCCCATATACATAACTGCTACCCTATCGCTTATGTAATGTATCACACTTAAATCATGGCTTATAAAAAGCAAGGAGATGTTTAACTCCTTTTTTAACTCAACAAACAGGTTGATAATCTGAGCCTGAATAGATACATCAAGAGATGATAGTGGTTCATCTGCAATGATGAATTGAGGTGATAAGACAAGTGCCCTTGCAATACATATCCTCTGTCTTTGCCCACCACTAAACTCATGTGGATAACGATTGAGGACATCATCTGAGAGCCCAACCTTTTGTAGAATCTCCTTTATGATTTTAAGTCTTTCCTCCTTATTGCCTATCTTGTGGACTATCAATGGTTCTGACAGTGTGTCAATTATCCTCATCCTTGGATTCAGAGACGCAAATGGGTCTTGAAACACAACCTGCATGTTTCTTCTATAAGACATGAGGTCTTGACCTTTTAGTTGGTTGATGTCTGTTGAGTTAAAATAGATATGCCCACTTGTAGGTGGTAATAATCTTAATATCAGTCTTGCCACGGTTGACTTGCCAGAACCACTCTCACCTACAAGGGCAAACACCTCGTTTCTTTTGACACTAAAGGAAATGTCATCAACGGCGTTGATGATGGTTTTTTTGCCCCACAAACCATGCCCTACTTGGAAAGACCTTGTTAGATTCTTAACCTCAAGTATCTCCATCTTTTAGACCTTAAAACACCTAACAAAATGACCACTTAACTTTTCTTCTAATTCTGGCTCTTCAATCTCGCAATCCCTATCAGCAATAGGGCACCTATTAGAAAACTTACAGCCCTTTGCAAGCAAATGAGGGGGTGGAACTACCCCTTTTATTGGCACAAGTGGCTGCCCCTTTTTAACTGGAAGGGAGTTTAAAAGCCCTTTAGTGTATGGATGAAGTGGTTTTTTTATGAGTTCATCGACATTGCCAACCTCCATCAATCTGCCAGTATACATTATACCTGCGTAATCTACGGTCTCTGATACAACTGCCATGTCATGAGATATAAAGAGCATTGATAGACCGTATTGTTCCCTTAACTCTCTTAACAGGCTTAGTATCTGCGCTTGAATGGTCACATCAAGAGCAGTGGTTGGTTCATCTGCAATGAGTAATTTGGGTTTGCAGGCTATGGCAATGGCAATCATCACCCTCTGCCTCATTCCACCTGATAATTGATGTGGATAGTCTCTTGCCCTTAATTCAGGTGAGGGTATCTTGACAGCCTTGAGTAGTTCTACAGAATAATCAAGTGCCTCTTTCTTTTGCATACCCTTGTGTGTTATCAACACCTCGGCTATCTGGTAACCAACGGTTAGCACAGGGTTAAGTGATGTCATTGGTTCTTGGAATATCATTCCTATTTCATTACCTCGTATAGCCCTAATCTGCTTTTCATTCAGTCCCATGATGTCTCTACCATCAAACACTATCTCGCCTGTTAAGGTCATGTTTTGAGGTAGGAGTCTTAATATTGAAAGGGCTGTCAGACTCTTCCCACACCCGCTTTCACCCACGAGTCCAAAGACCATTGAGCGACTGATATCAAATGATAGGTTTGAGACGATGTTTAAATCATGGGTATCCCGTTTTAATGTAATATTGAGATTTTTTACATGAAGCAAGATATCAGACATCTTACTGGCTTGATTTGTCAAAATCAAAGTGATACAACCTTCTTTCAACAGACGGCAGTAGTTTAACAGATATAAAAACGGTTTTCTCTTTCAATCTATAAGTATTGTCAAGGACATCAGCCCTGCCATAAACAAATGGAAGATAAAGTGGTCTTACCTCATAAGCAACTGCTTTGCCATCAGGGGCTACAATCTTTAGGTAGATATGTCTCATAAAGGAATGATGCCAACTTGTAAACTGTTTGGCTATGTTTGTTGCAGTTTTGGCATCCTTTGCCCTGTCAATACGATAGTCAAAATCTGGGGCATACATCTTAACTTGATATTCACTGTTTAAAGGGACGAGTAATGCAACGGTCTCTAAGTCATCCCCGTGTCTTGCCCCATAAAGTATAATATCAAACATGCCTTGGATTTCAGTTTCCTTTACCTCTACTGTATCAAGATTTATTGCACCTGCAGATGTTGTTAAAAAAAACAAAAAAAGGACTAAAAGAAAAAATGCTCTCATCATCTCACCTCTTTGTATTTCTTTGTCTTAAAACCTCATAACACAATATCCCAGTCGCCACACTGACATTTAAAGAGTTTATATTACCAAACATCGGTATTGATACCATGCCTTCACAGAGTTTCTTTACACTCTGTCTAATCCCTTTACCTTCTGACCCTATTACAATAGCCAATGGTCGTCGAAGATCCACCTCCCATAGATTATCTTGAGCACCTTTTTCAGCCCCGTATATCGTTACCCCTAAATCCTTAATATCATCAAGTATGTTTTTAATATTTGGTGTCTCAATTAGGTTTACATACTCAACTGCACCTGAAGATGATTTTGAAACATAGCCTGAATATCCTGCACTACGATGACTCTGATGTATTACCGCATCAACACCAGTGGCATCTGCAATCCGTATGATTGCACCAAGATTTCTTGGATCCTCAATACCATCTAATACAACAAAAAAGAACGGTTTGTCATTACCCTTGCGATTATTAACCAGCTCTTGAAGTGATACGGGGCTTTTTTCAATTACCTTACAGACTATCCCTTGATTACCTTTTGGTAGGGAGTTTTCAAAGAAAGACTTATTTAGATACTCAATATTTGCAGAGTGGTCTTTTGCATACTTGATGATATCAGCAAACAATCCCTCCTTACCCTTTTGAATAGTCAATGAGATAATCTTCTTTTTCGCCTTTACAACCTCCTTAACTGGATTTATACCAAAGACAATCCTCTCTTTTGTTGATAGCATCTTCAAGATTTAGCCCTCTTTTAGTATCTTTAGCATCTTGTTGTGTATGTCAATATTCGCGGATGCAACGATTGGCACAGACTTCTTTATCCCAATTTCAACCCTATCAAGCACATTTCCATCAGTATCGGTAACGATACCGCCTGCCTCCTTAATCAAAAGCCATCCACCTGCAAAATCAAATGTCCTTGACGGTGATGGTGTAATAAATACACTTACAGCACCGTATGCCAGATATGCCATATCTAATGCTGTAGCACCTAAACACCTCACCCTATTGAAGATGGACATAGATTTTAGTATCTTGCCTACATCTCTAAATGGTGTCTGTGCCTCAAATGCAAGGAGGTTTGTATTTGTATCTTTTTGGGTGCATATCCTACGGTTGTTAAAGAAGGCTCCTTCATCCTTCTTTGCAACAAAGCAGTCTCCAGTGAGCAGATTGATGACCAGAGACATAAAGACATCGCCAATGTGATTGCCATCCACAAATGCTACTGATGAGCAATAAAAAGGTATACCATTTATCGCATTCTTGCTACCATCAATAGGGTCTATAAGCACATGGATATTGCTACCACCGTGAATATCTTTCAATCCAATCTCTTCAGAGATTATTGAGAGAGGTATGTTTAATGACTCAAGATACTGTATGATTGTGTCTTCAGCAATCCTATCAATCTCAAAGGTCTTATCCCCGCTTGCCCCCTTACCAATAGATTGTTGCATATTTGGAATAAGTCTGTATCCACCAATCTTCTTAAACAGCAACTCACCAAGTCTGTATAAATCTCTAATTTCCATCAAATAATAATAACATTTAACAGTCATTTAATCATACTGTAAAGACCATTTAGATAAAATCATCAAAGAATATCAAGTAAAAGGAGATATGAATGACAGTAACTGCAACAACGGATCTACTCTTTGAGATTAAACAACAAGGTAAAACTGTATGCCCATTCAAATCTGATGACATCTGTAAGGCTTCCCCCCTAACAACCATTGATGACTTGAGAATGGGTAAGTTTTGTACTTGTGAAGACTATGAGGATTGCCCAATGTTTCTTGTCAAAAGGTTACAAGGTAGGGTGTAATCTTAAATTAATGAATGTGTAATATTACTTTAACATTGGAATTATTACAGTAGAGATATAAGTTTTAGGAGGTGAAGAGATGTTTACAAGTAATGTGTTTACAAAAAACGCTATATGTCCAAATTTTCATGGAACTCCAAGCGGGATGATATGTAAGGCAACAAACTGCTACCTAAAGGATATGACTGATGTTGATGTCCATATGTGTAGAAATGGTAGATATGAAGGATGTTTTTACTATCGTTTTTCTCTTATACATGTGTTTATAAAAAACAAAACGGAGTCAACTACACCAGCAACTGTTTAGAAAATGCTGCTGACCGTAAAAAATTCAAAAGACCTACAATTATTAACCCCTTTTGAAATCATCTGTCCAGTATGCCACTGTAATGCCGTTTATAAATACGGGAAGAACAAATCAGGAAAACAGAGATATATTTGTCTGATATGCAATAAACAATTTGTCCCCGGTGTTAACAAAAATTCACAAAACAACCCTCGTTGCCCGGTCTGTGGCAAACAGATGCATAGATACAAAAATGAGGTTGGGTTTAAAAGGTTTAGGTGTTCAAATTATCCTAAATGCAAGACCTTTATTAAAAGTCAGTGATAAAATCTCTTATTTAATCTCTGCAATTATGGTTTCCCCTGCCTTAACCTTATCATCAAGAGAAACGGTTTCTTTTAATGCTAATGGGAAGTAAATATCTACCCTTGAACTAAACTTGATAATGCCAAATCTATCTCCCATTCTGAAGGTATCACCTGCTTGCCCCCTGCACACAGCCCTGCGGGCAACAAATCCCGCAACTTGACGCAGAAGTATCTTTCCGTATGTTGTCTCTAAAACAACACTAATACTTTCGTTTTCAACCGTAGCCTCTGGTTTAAACGCTGCCATAAACCTACCCTTTTTATGAACCACATCCACAATCCTACAATCACAAGGCATCCTATTTACATGAACATCAAGTGGCGACATGAAGATGCTAATCATCTTACAACGAGATTGTAAGAAGTCCTTTTCGTATGTCTCACTGCAAACAATGACCTTTCCATCGGCAGGTGATACTAAAATGCCTTCTTTTTGAGGGATTTTCCTATCGGGGTCCCTAAAGAAAAAGAGCATGAAAAAGGTTACAAAAAGCGGTATAACTGCTAACCACAGATATCCGTCTATAACTAATGGCGGTATTGTCAATAAGGCTGATATGGTTATAAACGGATATCCTTCAGGTGCTATACTCATGATTACATAAAATGATTGAAACTATGCCTTAGATTTATCTACAAGTTTTCCTTTTTTAAGCCATGGCATCATTGAACGCAGTTTAGCCCCAACCTCTTCAATCTGATGAGCCTCACCCTTTTTGGTTAACGCATTAAATACTGGTTTGTTAGCCTTACATTCCTGTATCCACTCCCTTGCAAAGACACCGTCTTGTATCTCTTTGAGTATCTTTTTCATCTCCTTCTTGGTGTCTTCATTGATGATCCTTGGACCCCTCGTTAAATCACCATATTGGGCGGTATTACTGATTGAATATCTCATATTGGATATGCCACCTTCATACAGGAGGTCAACAATGAGTTTGACCTCATGCATGCACTCAAAGTAAGCCATCTCTGGTGAGTAGCCAGCCTCTACCAATGTCTCAAATGCGTTTGTAATAAGAGCAGTGAGCCCTCCGCACAAAACAACCTGTTCGCCAAATAGGTCAGTCTCTGTCTCTTCTCTAAAGGTTGTTTCAATGATACCTGCCCTACCCCCTCCGATTGCAGAGGCATATGCAAGGGCAATCTCTCTTGTAATACCAGAAGGGTCCTGATGTATTGCTATGAGGCAAGGGACACCACTGCCTTTTGTGTATTCAGACCTAACTAAGTGTCCAGGCCCCTTCGGTGCAACCATAAAAACATTCACATCAGCATTAGGGACGATCTGTCCAAAATGTATGTTAAAACCATGGGCAAATGCGAGAAAGACACCCTTTTTTAGATTCTTTTCTATCTCGTTTTTATAAATATCAGCTTGATACTCATCAGGTAGTAAAATCATAACGATGTCTGCAATCTTTGCAGCATCTGACGGTGTCATGACATTGAAGCCAGCTGCCTCTGCCTTACTCCAACCCGAACCCTTCCTGATACCAATAGTAACATCCATCCCACTGTCTCTAAGATTGTTTGCATGAGCATGTCCCTGACTACCATAGCCCATGATTACTATCTTCTTGTCTTTCAAAATAGATAGATTTGCATCAGAATCATAAAATATCTTTAGCATTCAAATCCCTCCTGTGTTTGATTTTTTTTATTTCATTTACTGCCAATTTATCACATGTTTCATTCTCTAAATGACCATTGTGTCCCTTTATCCACTGCCATCTTACATTGTGTTTTTTGGCTGCCTTAAGTAATCTCTCCCATAGATCACGATTTAAGACTTCTTTATTCTGCGAGGTTTTCCACCCCCTTTTTTGCCACTGTGTAACCCACTCTGTCATCCCTTTAACTACATAGTTTGAATCCGTTATGACCGTTATATCTGACTTCTGTCTGATACTTTCTAAACCCTTGATTACTGCCATCAATTCCATCCGATTGTTTGTGGTATCTTCTTCGCCACCAACAATAGTCTTGCTTTTATCTGCTTTTTTGATAATGGTTGCATAGCCGCCTACCCCCGGATTGCCACTACATGCACCATCGGCGTAAATATAGATTTCCGACATAGGATGTTAGGAATTTATCTTCTTGAGTAGCCAAGCAATATTTTTACCGAGCGTCTTCATGGTCTTTATGCCTTCTTGGTCATTCATCACCTCACCTACTTCTCTACCAATACCAAGATTCCAATAACTTGACCCCGGCACTATCATCTGACCGATCAGGAAAAAATAATTCATTGAACTAAATACATGGGTTGCACCAGCCCTTCTAACCGCAACCACACTGGCTCCAACCTTTCTCTGAAACATATCGTCATTTGCCCTTGCAACCATCCCTGCCCTTTCAATCAATGCCTTCATACTTGCTGAGACATCTGAAAAATAGGTTGGTGAGCCAAGTAAGATACCATCAGCAGAAAGCATCTTTTCAATACACTCATTTACAACATCGCTATCAACGGCACATCGTTTGTTTTTATTCTGGAAACACTTATAACAAGCAATGCAACCCTGAATCTTCTTACCAGATAGCTCAAATAATTCTGTGTCAATGCCTTCAGCGTTTATCTCCTCAAGCACCATCTTGAGCAGCATGGATGTGTTTCCACCCTTTCTTGAACTTCCATTAAAGGCTATTACCTTCACGCCCTACCTCCTCATTTGATTTGAAGTTAGTATTGTATTAGTTTTTGTTTTTTTATTGCAATTGGCTTTGAGTCGGTGTTGTAAAAAAAAGGGTTTTTAGATTATTCTATCTATTGATTATGGTTGAGATATTCAATAAATCAGAAGGTTCTAAACTTGATGTATCAATCCTTTATGTTGAGGACGATGCATTCATTAGGAAGATGCTCGTCAGCATGCTCTCAAATGTTGTCAGAGAAATACACACAGCAGAAAACGGTCTTGAGGGTTTAAAGATGTTTAAAAACATAAACCCCGACATAGTGCTCACAGACATCAGGATGCCTGTAATGGATGGTTTAGAAATGGCATCACAGATTAAGAGCATCAATAAAGACTCAAGGATCATCGTTACAACTGCCTATGGTGATACAGAGAATCTCCTAAAGGCAATAGACATAGGTATTGATAACTATGTATTAAAACCTATAGACAAAAACAAACTCATCAAGATGCTCAATAGGTATGCCGATGAGATTATTCTCACAAAGAGGCTCACAAAACAGGAACATGAGACTGCGTCTACAAAGGCATTGTTGATGGCAGCAATACAGCAATCCCCAATAGGTATCCTTGTTGCTGATGCACCAGCAGGCACCATAAAGATTGCAAATGCTTCAGCACTATCCATTAGAGGTAATACCGATTGTCAACTCATTGATATAGACTTATATGAGCAACCCAAAAACTGGCAGTTTTATCATCCTGATGGTGAACTTTATAAATATTACGAATTGCCAATAGCCCAGACTGTAATGAAGGGACTTACTGTTAAGGATGTGGAGATAATTGTAAAAAGAGATAATGGGGAAACAAGATGGGTGCTTGCAAACTGTGCCCCTGTATTTGATGCAAAAAACAACATGATAGCCTCAATAATGCTTCTTGATGATATAACTGAAAAGAAAAGACTATCTGACCAACTCCATCACGCACAAAAGATGGAAGCCGTAGGTCAACTAACTGGTGGCTTATCCCATGATTTTAACAACATGCTTACAGCGATTATGGGATATGCAAGTCTTTTAAGAGGCAATTTAGAGGGTGATGAACTAAATAAAAACTATGTAGATCAGATACTCTCGGCTGCAGAGAAGGCATCTACACTGACAAAAAGTCTTCTTGCTTTTAGTAGGAAACAGGAAATCTCACCAAGGAATATAGAAATAAACGAAATACTCCTATCTTTGCAAAAGTTGTTAACTCGTCTTATTGGTGAGGATATAGAGTTGATTATAGATTGTTGTGATGATGAGTTAAATGTCTTTGCAGACCCGATTCAGTTTGAACAGGTCATATTCAATCTTGCAACAAATGCAAGGGATGCTATGCCTAATGGCGGTCAACTGAAGATATCAACCAGTATTTCTGATGGCTCGGATGATTTGATTTACTTTAATGAGGAAGACCCCAAAAAATACGCTTTAGTAAAGATTGCAGATACAGGTCATGGCATAGATGAGAAGATTTTGGATAAGATCTTTGAACCCTTCTTTACTACAAAAGAAAAGGGTAAAGGCACTGGGTTGGGACTGTCAATGGTCTATGGTATTGTTAAACAACACAAAGGGCATATTTATGTATCCAGCGTTGTTGGTAAAGGGACAGAATTTAGAATCTATCTACCAATAACGGATGTTGCACAAAAGATTGAAGACGATAAATATGATTATACTGTAAAAAACCTGCAAGGTTATGGAACTATCTTAATAGCAGAGGATAGCGACGAGGTAAGGGCAATTACAAAGGAGATATTAACAAGTAACGGTTATCTTGTTATTGAGGCTGTTGACGGACAAGATGCCATTGAAAAGTTTATTGAAAATAAAGACAAGATTGATGTTGTTATTTTAGATATAATAATGCCTAAAAAAAGTGGCAAGGATGCATACGATGAGATAGTAAAGATTAAAAACGATATCAAGGTCATATTTGTAAGTGGCTATACAGGTGAGATATTAGAAAGGATAAACTTAATAAGAGATAAGGTAAGGTATATACCAAAACCAATTAGTCCACAAGTCCTTTTACACAATATTAAAGAGGCAATCGGCAATTAAGATCATACATAAGGAGGTGATGTTTATATGCCAATATATGAATACAAATGCAATAATTGTGGTGAAGATTTTTCCTTGATACAGAGTATTACCAGATTATCGTCTGATTTAAAATGTCCAAATTGTAACTCTGCTGACATCAAAAAGACTATATCTGCCTTTAGTTGTTTGTTTAGTGGCAGTTCAGCAAAAAAGACTTCTGATTTAAGTTATAGTCCAAGTAGTTGAGGTCCTGTGAGTTGTTAGGCAGTTTGCCTAAAACAAACACCAACCATATGGAGAGGTGCGAGAGCGGTTTAATCGGCACGACTGGAAATCGTGTGTGGGCTAAAACTCACCGAGGGTTCGAATCCCTCCCTCTCCGTTTCTATTTTTAATCAGAAACCAAAATACCCATTACAAAAGGGTTTATACCTTTAAAGGTATGACATAAAACAAGACAGCAAAGAAGTGCAGGATACTGCCTGCTAAGACAAAGATGTGCCAAATAGCGTGAGAAAATCGCATGGACTTCCAAAGATAAAACAATACCCCAAAAGTATAAGCAAGTCCACCGGAAAGAACAAGCCAAAGTCCTCCAGACGGCAAAGATGAATACAGTGGCTTGATTGCCACCACTATTGACCACCCCATGATAAGATAAAGTGCGATTGAAAGAAACCTGTATTTTCTCAATCTCGTGCATTGAATTATTATCCCGATAATAGCAATACCCCACACAGTGCCAAAAAGTGACCATCCCCAAGTGCCTTGAAGGGTTACTAATGTAAAAGGTGTATAGGTGCCTGCAATCAATAAAAAGATTGCAGAATGGTCAATGATCCTAAATATCTGTTTTGCCCTTGGATCCCTGATAGTATGATAAAGAGTAGATGCAGTGTATAAAAGTATCAATGTAGCCCCATATATTGAGCAACTGACTATATGATATACATTTCCAAAAACGCTTGAAAAGGCAGATAGCACAGCAAGACCCGCTATAGAAAAGAGTATCCCAAATCCGTGGGTAATACTATTTGCTATCTCCTCTGCTATGGTGTATTGTCTTATGCTCTCTGTCTTGTCCATTTTATACAAACGATATTATATTTCATCATTTGTTTGAGAGACAAGTTTATTGGGTTGAGTTTTAATACCCTTGTTGTGGAGATGATGCTGGTTTTTTACATCTACTCTTTAATCTAAGTCTCATTCTAACCTGTGCCTCTACATTTCGTCTTTTTTCTTCATCGGTCTCTAATATCAAGGGTGGAACTGGTGTCGGCTTACCATCTTTATCAAGTGCTACATATGTAAGGTATGCAGAGACAGCATGTCTTAACTCTCCAGTCATGAGGTTTTCAGTCTCAACCCTTACACCTACCTCCATAGAAGTCCTGCCAACATAATTAAGGCTACTTTTGAAAAACACAAGGTCACCAATAAAAATGGGGGTGTGAAAATCAAGCCTATCAATGGATGCAGTTACACAGTTGCATCTTGAATGCCGAGTTGCAACTACGGCTCCAGCGGTGTCAATGAGTTTCATGATAATCCCTCCATGAACATTGCCAGCAGGGTTTGCATCCTGTGGGTTCATAACCTGTGCAATTATCACAGCACTATCCCTAACCCTTTTAGCATCCATACATTACCTCCACCTTCAGATTTGAGAAAGGATAACAAAAAAATGTAAAATACTCAATAATTATGAAGATACTTATCATAGATGATGATATACTATCCTTAAAACTTCTCTCCCAACTATCAAAAAAAGCAGGGGATGTTGAAGCAGTCTGTTTTCAAACACCCATAGAGGCACTCAAATGGGCTCAAGACAATGAACCAGAACTTGTCTTGGTTGACTACACGATGCCTGATATGAATGGTATAGATTTTATCAGGAAATTCAAGACAATACCTAAAAGGGCAACAATACCAATAATCATGATTACTGGAGTTGCAGAAAACGCCATCAGATATGAAGCACTTTTATCTGGGGCTAATGACTTTCTGACAAAACCAGTGGACTCAACTGAATTTATTGCCCGTGTAAGAAACATGCTTGCACTAAGTGAATATCAAAAGATGTTAAGCGACCGTGCAGAATGGCTACAAAACGAGGTAAAAAAGGCAACCCAAGAGATTATCTTAAGGGAAATAGAAACCATTTACTGCTTATCAAGGGCAACTGAATTAAGAGACCCAGAGACAGGAGAACATATATTAAGGATGTCAAATTATTCTCATCATATTGCTGAAAATTTAGGCTTAAATCCAAACGACCAAGAACTGTTACTAAAGATTGCACCTATGCACGATATTGGTAAGGTTGGTATTGCAGACAGCATACTCCTCAAACCAGACAAACTAACTGAAGAAGAATATAAGACCATGACAACCCACACCATTATTGGATATAACATCCTTAAAGACAGCAGGTCTGATGTCTTAAGGGAGGCATCATTCATTGCCCTCTATCATCACGAGAGATACGATGGCAAGGGATATCCTATGGGGTTAAAAGGTGAGGAGATACCACTATTTTCAAGGATTGTAGCGGTGGCTGATGTTTTTGATGCCCTGACATCCGTTAGACCATATAAGAAGGCATGGGAGGTTGAGGAAGCGTGCAAATACCTAAAGTCTGTGGCAGGTAGCCAATTTGACGCAGCATGTGTTGATGCCTTCTTTAAGAATTGGCAAAGGGTCATTGATATAAAAAACCGTTATCCAAATCAATAGTCAATTAGACCTTCCTCAAAACACTCCCCTTTGCAGATATAATCACCTCTTTAAAAGGTATATTCTTATTGCTCATCTGTAATGCCCTCTTTACAACTTGCGAAAGTTTATGACAACATGGCACCTCCATTGATACAACGGTAATGTCTTTAATTTCATTGTTAGCGAAAATATCAGTGAATTTATTTGTGTATTCTTCAATGTCATCAAATTTCGGACAACCTAACATCACCGTTCTACCTTTCAAAAAATCGCTGTGAAAGTTTCTATATGCCACAGGCACACAGTCAGCAGCAATCAAAAGGCTTGCATCTTTTAAAAACGGTGCGTTTGTGGGTATTAATCTAATCTGAACAGGCCAATGTGTGAGGAGACTTGGAAGTTCATCATAGTCTTCATTCTTAACACTGTCAGCATTCTTAACAACCTGAAACTGCATAACCTTTGTGGATGGGCATCCACATGGAAGCACTGGTGGCTGGTTTAGTCTTTCATGAACATGCTTTTTTATTGCCTCTTCATCAAAAGGCTCTGCCTCCCTTTCTACTATCTTCAGAGCACCTCTTGGACACTCTCCAATACATGCACCAAGCCCATCACAGAAACTATCTGCGATTACCTTTGCCTTGCCATTTACTATCTCAAGTGCGCCTTCAGCACAGGCTGTAACACACTGTCCACAGCCATCACATAATGTTTCATCAATCTCAATAATCTTACGAACAGTCTTCATCTTTACCTCCAAATATTTTTTATTACCTACAAAAGTAAACATCAATTAGATTATCAAATCTTATAAGGTCAATAACTATCTCTTTTTAAGAGGGGGTATGCTTAAATAAAATTACCCCCTCATAACCCATCACTTTAACCTAAAAGTATTATTTTATCAAATTAACCCAAGATAGCCTTTATATCCTCATCTGGGGTCTTTATTGGCATAATGTTGAAGTTCCTTACAAGAACATCCAGCACATTTGGGCTTACAAAGGCTGGAAGTGATGGTCCAAGCCTGATGTTTTTAATACCCAAATAAAGCAGTGTAAGTAATATCGCTACAGCCTTTTGTTCATACCATGATAGTATCATAGAAAGTGGTAACTCATTTACACCAACATTAAATGCCTTTGAAAGTGCAACGGCAATCTGGATTGCTGAATACGCATCATTACATTGCCCAACATCAAGTAGTCTTGGAATACCTCCAATGTCTCCTAAATCCTTATCAAAAAACCTAAACTTTCCACAGGCAAGTGTCAAGACAACGCAGTCCTTTGGAACCTTTTCAACAAACTCTGTGTAGTAATTTCTCCCCGGTTTTGCACCATCACACCCTGCAACCAAAAAGAAATGTCTTATCGCCTTGTTTTTGACTGCCTCAATGACCTTATCAGCCACTGATAAAACAGTATTTCTTGCAAAACCAACGGTAACGCTTTTCCCTTCAGCATCATCGGTAAACCCCTCCTTTGATAAAGCCTTTTGTATCACAGGACTAAAATCCCTATTCTTGATATGGGTAACATTAGGCCATCCCACTATCCCACTTGTAAATATTGCGTCTCTGTAAGAGTCTGCTGGTTTTTGAATACAGTTTGTCGTCATAAGTATTGCACCCGGAAACCTTGCAAACTCCTTTTGTTGATTCTGCCACGCAGTGCCGTAATGCCCATAAAGATGTGGGTATTTCTTAAGTTGAGGATATCCATGAGCAGGCAACATCTCCCCATGTGTATAGATGTAGATACCCTTGCCTTCTGTCTGTTTTAGCAACTCCTCTAAATCCTTGAGGTCGTGACCTGATACCAATATTGCCTTACCCTTTTTACGCCCTAACGGAACCTTTGTAGGCACTGGATGACCATATGCCCCTGTATTTGCAGAATCAAGGAGTTCCATCGTCTTGAGATTTGTCTCTCCACACCTTAAAACCATCTCAAGCCATTTGTCTAATGGAATTGTCTCGTCTGTAAGTGCAGCCAATGCCTCGTGTATAAATGCATATACGCTGTCATCTTCTTTACCAAGTATCTGTGCATGGTCGGCATAGGCGGCAATGCCCTTTAATCCAAAAAGAAGGATATCCTGAAGTGAAAGTATATCTTCACTTTGCGCCTTTCTTGTTTTTAGGTTGTATTGTTCGCCTTGTTTTACCAATCCTTCTTTGGATGTCTCTAATCTAAAATTCAAGGCATCCACCTTCAAATCAACCTTACCCCCGGCAGAGATTACCTTTTCTTTTAGGTCATCCCTAATCTCTACAGCCTTTTTGATAAGCACAACGAAATCATCGGCATCAAAGTTCACATTTGTAAGGGTTGAAAACAACGCCTCAACAGTAAACACATTCACAGAGTTGTCAAGAACACCAAGCCTCCTTGCCTCCTTTGCAACTATTGATAATCCCTTCAACGCATGCACTAAAAGATCTTGAAGACTTGCTACCTCTGGTTGTTTCCCACACACACCGACTACCTCACAACCCTTCCCTTTTGCAGTTTGCTCACATTGATAACAAAACATGTCTAATCCCTCCTTGATTTAATTTATGATTTTAGTATAACCCTTGACTCAAAAAGATACATTGACTTAAGTCAAATTTCAAAGGGCAGAAACTACACGGTATTTAGATGATTTTTTATGGATTTAACTCTTTATACAAGAATAGATTGAAATCATAAGACATCGTGTCGTGTCTTAATGCAACAAAGGGGGTGAGTTCTGTAATGGCAAACCGTAGGATGTCTTCAGGGTAGATGTAATTTAGGACAAACTCCTTTTTTGGCGTGTGGGCAGACAGGGCATTAAATGCTACAGCAGTTGTGCAAATCCTAAAAACCTTCCTTAAGACCTCTTTAATAGTATCCTCAATGCCCTGAAATTTAAGATTAAATACCCCACAGATAAAGATATAGTCAAAGACCTCATTTAGGTCTTCTTGTAAGATGTCTATACACATAAATCGGGCTTCAGGATGATTCATCTTAGCCAAAGAGATGAGATTTTGATTTATGTCTATGCCTGTATAATCTACCATTATTCCTCTATTCATCAGATAGCCATAAAAATCCCCTTTACCACATCCAAAATCAAGTATCCTCGTGCCTGATATATCCTTTGCAACATGGACTATGGTTTCATAGTGTCTGAGTTGACCCTTCATAGTCCATCTCAGTGCCTCTGGTCTATTACCATGAAGGGCAAGGGTTTGGTTAAAAAAAGACAAGACATACTCCTTTGAAAGTTCATCCATAGATGTAATATGCTACTTCAAAACGAAAGACTGTTGCAATATCTTCATCATATTAGACAACTTTCTATACCAATATAAGACAAAAAGGTGTATAATTTAAAGGCTAAAAAAACTCTTAATAGGAGGGCATTATGGAAAAGATTTCTTACAAAGACATTGGTCTTGTGAACACCAAAGAGATGTTTAAAAAGGCTATGGAAGGCAAATATGCAATACCCGCTTACAATTTTAACAACATGGAACAACTTCAAGCCATTGTTTTTGGATGCATTGAGTCAAACTCGCCATTTATCCTTCAGGTATCAAGTGGTGCAAGAAAATATGCCAACCAGACACTTCTTAAGTATATGGCAATGGGTGCTGTGGCAATGATAAGAGAGGCAAATAGCCCTGTGAAATTTGCGCTTCATCTTGACCATGGCGATTCATTTGAGTTGTGTAAATCCTGCATAGAATCAGGATTTTCATCAGTAATGATAGATGGTTCACACCTGCCATATGAAGAAAACATCAAATTAACCAAACAGGTAGTTGAGTTTGCACATGACCATGATGTAACCGTTGAAGGGGAGTTAGGCGTATTAGCAGGCATAGAGGATGATGTCTCTGCAGAAAAGTCCACTTATACAAAGCCTGAAGAGGTAGAGGACTTTGTTAGCAGGACAGGGGTTGACTCCCTTGCAATATCCATTGGCACTTCTCATGGGGCTACTAAATTTAAGCCTGAACAATGCACAAGGGATGAAAGGGGCGTATTAGTGCCACCACCATTGAGGTTTGACATACTTGAAGAGATTGAAAGAAGGATACCCGGTTTTCCAATAGTTTTACACGGTGCATCATCAGTATTACCTGAATATGTAGAGATGATTAACGCAAACGGTGGTAAGCTAAAAGACGCAGTAGGTATCCCTGAAGACCAATTAAGAAGGGCAGCAAAGAGTGCGGTTTGTAAGATCAACATAGACAGTGATGGCAGATTGGTAATGACCGCAATCATAAGAAAGATATTTAATGAAAAACCTGCAGAGTTTGATCCTCGTAAATACTTGGGTCCTGCAAGGGATGAACTCAAAAAGATGATAATCAGAAAAAACATTGAAGTGCTTGGCTCTGCTGGAAAGGCAGTATAAATCAAAATAGACAAGGAGAAAGATCTGTTGATGAACGGTAAAAAAAATCTAAAATTGGGTTTGCCGAAAGGCAGTTTGCAGGAATCAACCTTAAGACTTTTTCGCAAGGCAGGATACCTTATCAGTGTATCTGAAAGGTCATATTATCCTTTATTTGACGACAATGAGATAGTATCCATGCTCATTAGGGCACAGGAGATGGCAAGATATGTGCAAGACGGGCATTTAGATTGCGGTCTTACTGGTTATGACTGGATACTTGAGCAAGACGCATCAGTTGTTGAGATATGCGAATTGATATATGGAAAAGGAGGGTTTAGACCTGTAAAATGGGTAGTGGCAGTGCCAAATGACTCACCGATAAAAACACTTAATGATCTAAACGGTAAAAGGATAGCAACGGAATTAGTGGGTTTTACAAGGAGATTTCTAAAATCAAAAGGGATTAAGGCACAAGTTGACTTTTCTTGGGGTGCTACAGAGGTAAAACCCCCTTATCTTGCAGATGCTATCGTTGAACTCACTGAGACAGGGTCTTCATTAAGGGCAAATAACTTAAGGATTGTTGAGACGGTAATTGAATCAACAACAAGATTTATTGCAAACAAAAAATCTTGGCAGGATAAATGGAAAAGGATGAAGATGGAAAACATCGCCATGCTGCTTCAAGGGGCACTCAATGCAGAATCCAAGGTCGGCTTAAAGATGAATGTCCCCGAGACATCATTTAAAAAGGTCTTAAGCCTGCTAAGTGCAATGCACTCTCCTACAGTGTCTCCTTTGAGCGATAAAGGGTGGTATGCAATAGAGGTGGTTATAAACGAAGGATTGGCAAGGGATATAATACCAAAACTGAAAAACGCAGGAGCATCAGGTATTGTTGAATACCCCTTAACAAAGGTTATCCCATAGTTAAGATATTCTGCCCAGCTAACTTTAAGGTTGGGCAGGATAAAACTATCTTTAAGGATGGTTGCTGACAGCCAAAGATACCACATCACATTACCTATCTTTCAAGGACCGCTTGACCTGTTGTTACATCTCATTAGAGAAAATAAGATAGACATCTACGACATTCCAATATCCATAATTACTAAACAATACCTTGACTACATTGAGATCATGAAGGAACTCAATCTTGAGATTGCAGCAGAATTTATCGCAATGGCAGCCACCTTGATTTATATAAAATCAAGGATGCTATTACCGGTTGAAAATACAGATACTACTATATTAGAAGGTGAAGATCCCAGAGCAGATTTAGTAAACCAACTACTTCAGTATCAAGCATATAAAGAGGCTTCAATCACAATGAGACAAAGAGAGGAGATATGGTCAAATATCTTCTATAGGGTGTATAAAGACAACAATGAGTATCAAATACTTGAACCAGAACCCCTGCTTTTTGACATCAATGTCTTTGATTTACTGACCTCACTTAAGAAGTTAATCGCAAAGGCACCACCTGATTCTATGGTAGTAACCCGAGAAACCCTTACGGTGAAGGATAAAATCAACCATCTATTAGACATTATTCATGAGAAAAATGTTGTTGAATTTGAGGCTCTTTTTGATGCAGATGCAAGCAAGATTGATATAATCATAACCTTTTTAGCACTTTTAGAGATTATGAGACTACACATAGTGATAGCATATCAGGACAATCTCTGGGGAAGGATTTGGATTAAAAAACATGACTATCCGCATTGACAAGATTGATTTCGTTAGCAACCTGTCTCATGAAATGGCTATCCATTCCGTTAAGGGCAATATTGTTGATATTATTAACAAAAGGACTTACAAGGGTGAATTGATTATAAACAATGGGCTGATTGAAGACATAAAGGAATATGATGTTGAGACTAACCTTTACATAATACCACCATTTATTGACTCACATGTCCACATAGAGAGTTCTATGCTCGTGCCATCTGAGTTTGCAAGAGCCTCCATTAAACACGGAGTAATTGCATGCGTTTCTGATCCCCATGAGATTGCAAATGTATTGGGTGTTGAAGGCGTTGTGTATATGATCAATCAAGGTAGTGGCTTACCATTTAGGTTCTTCTTTGGTGCCCCTTCATGCGTCCCAGCAACCCCCTTTGAAACATCAGGAGCAGTAATTGATGATAAAGAGATTGAGCAATTGCTTGGTAATAAAGACATACACTATCTCAGCGAGGTAATGAACTTCCCGGGTGTTATCAATGGGGAAAAGACTATCATCTCAAAGATAAACATAGCAAAGAGACACAATAAAAAGATAGACGGTCATGCCCCTTTATTAAGCCGTGCAGATTTAGACAAGTATCTCTCATATGGTATTGATACTGACCACGAGACAACAAGTTATCAAGAAGGCAGAGAGAAGTTACAAAAAGGGATGAAATTGTTAATCAGAGAGGGCTCTGCGGCAAAAAATCTTGATGAGCTTGCCCCTTTAATAAATGAATTCCCAGACAAGTGCATGTTTTGTAGTGATGACATACATCCTGACTACCTAATCAACGGGCATATAAACATAATATTAAAAAGGTTGATAAATGCTGGTTATGACCTCTACAAGATACTAAGATGTGCCTGCCTAAACCCCTCAAAACATTATGGTATTGATATAGGCTTACTACAAAAAGGTCAAAGGGCAGATCTCTTAATCGTTGACAATCTCAATGATTTAAATATCATTAGCACCATCGTAAAAGGTTCTGTAGTTGCAACAAGCAAAGACTGTTTCATTGAGCAAAAGGGGGTAAGTATTATCAATAAATTTAACACAGGCGAAAAAGTGGTTTCTGATTTTTCTGTAAAGTATCAAGGCGGTAAGATAAGGGTTATTGAGGCAATTGATGGTCAGATACTAACAAACGAGTTGATATTAGAACCGAAGGTTGAAAATAACCTTGTAGTCCAAGATATCTCAAGGGACATCCTAAAGATTGCAGTTATAAACAGGTATCAGGACTGTAAACCTGCAATAGGTTTTATCAGAGGTTTTAGCCTTCAATCAGGTGCAATAGTATCATCAATAGCCCACGACTCGCACAATATAGTTGTAGTTGGGACAAACGACAAAGATATGACAAAGGCGGTAAACTCAATAATAAAACACAAAGGGGGGATTTGTATCTGTCAAGATGGTGATTTAGACATACTACCACTACCCGTTGCAGGGATAATGTCCGATAAAGACGCTTGGTATGTGGCAAAGTGTTATGACAGGCTTGATAAAAAGGCAAAAAAATTAGGTTGTAGCCTTTCAGCACCATTTATGACACTATCATTTATGGCACTTTTGGTTATCCCTACAATAAAAATAGGCGATAAGGGGCTTTTTGATGTAAGAAGATTTGAAGTGATACCGCTCTTTGTTACTTAATCACTGCCTTTTTGTATCACCCGTAAAGGCATCAAGATTTAACGGTATTACAAAAAAACCATCAGTCTTCTTAAACCTTCTTAAACTGATATCCAACACAGACAGATACTGAAAATCCCTATTTGCCAGTATCTCCATAGTTAGATTTGAGGTATTACTCACCATACCCTTTATAACGGCTTGTATTCCAACACCATCTAATGTGAAGGATTTTATCTCAACTACATCCTTGCTTATCTTACCAACTCCTCTTATTATTTGAAACATATCAAGTGGCACAGGGATATCGTTTAGGCTCCATTTGTCAAACTTACAGTCTTGGATTTCTAAATTCCAGTTGCCCTGTCCTTTTTGCATCCTTAAATCTAAATCAAGTATGCCCCTACCAATAATACCGTATTGTTTTAATAACCCTAAATCAGCGATATCTAATCCATTTACTTTAATCAAGACATCATCACTATGATGACCTATGTTAAAATGCCCAGAAACATTGCCACTGCCACATCTTGCATCAAGATTAACCATTGGTTGCAATCTGACGATTGACAAAAAGGACGGATATAGATGAGTGTAGTTTAAGGTGATGAGATGCCTTTGCCCATCTTCAGCCTTTTTGGTTATCTCAACATCCTTAATCTTTAGATTGTAAAAAAAACCTTTTTCTAAAGAAACATAGGTTATCTCATATCCACTCTTTTTGAAAGTCCTTGAAAGGAGATTTTCAATAAGGTCGTTTGTAACTGCTATGTGCCAAAAACCAAACATCAAGACAAAAAACAAAGCAAGGATAAATAGAGTGACCTTAACATACTTCATTTTTTTGAGTAATATGCCATACTTAATTGCAGATTGAGATTCTCTGGATTTTCAAAAGACCTCTTAATACTCATAGACTTTATAGATACAAGCATCGGCATCTTTTCTATCCTAAAAAGTATGTTTACAACCTCATTTATGGTGAGACCTTCAGCGACTATGTCAATACTCTCTTCAAGATAGTCAATCTTTAGGTCTTTTGTATTTGTCACCTTTGCTGATTTCAGTTTCTTTGATAATCCTAATTCATCAAACACCCTTTGGGTTGCCTTCAAGACACCTTCCCCTTTTGACAGTGTTGCCCTCTTTTCAAGTGAATCAACAGATACCTTTAGCACCTCATATTGTTTTGAAAGGTTTTGATATTCATTGATTCTTGTCTTTAGTGTTGTCACATCCTTATTGTAAGTAAAGTATGTAAAAAGCAAAACCACCAGTATAACCAGAGATGATACAAAAAGGGACGAAAAAAGCCTTTCTTGAAGGTATATCTTCCTGCATACACTTACAACATCAACTAACTTTTGTTTTAGGGTTGAGGTATTAATCATATCTTTATAGTTGCGTTAAAAAGATACCTCCCTTCAACCTGATTTATGTCAGATACAACTACATTCCTTGCCCACTTCATATTTGTCTTAAACCTCTCAATATCATCCACCTTTTGAGCCTCGCCTTTTAATCTCACAACATCCTTGTCCATACTAATCTCTTGAAGTATTATGCCCTGTATCTTTAATTCTGATATGTTTTTTAAAATTAAAAGTGCATCTACACCCCTAATCGCATCATACTTATCCTGTAATACCTTTACCTTTGACCTTAATTGATAGACCTCATCAGTTATCTTTGTCTCTTGAGGGAATAAGGTTTTGTAATGCCTACTGATAGATGCCTTTATCTCTGATGTAATGACCGAGTTTGAATAAATCTTAAATGAAACCCAGAGGATGATTAGAAAAATCACAACAAAACCCGCCCTGAAAAAAGGTTTTATTATTGACATCGTTATCTGCTCACCGGTAATGTCTCTATCCTTAAGTTGTATCGTGGGGGAGAGTATCTCTTTCTTAAAAAACTCAATCCTATCATCTACAGTAAGTTGAGATAAAATACCGATATTTGAAGCATCACTCATACCATCCATTATCCTTCTTCTAATGTCTATTGATGTGATAGTTTGTGGGATGATACCCCTCAGTCTTAAGGGTTGTAATATGCTATAGAGTTCATTTTTGTCTATGTATGCAACAAATGTATCTTCGTCTTTATATCTGACTATATCAAAAATAAGGTCTTGTCTTTTAACCATAATCTTACCTTCTAACTCAAAAGGAACAACCTGCCTAATCTTCTGGGTATCAAGGTTTGGCAATCTTATGATCCTTAAATCCAGTATATCTATTGAAAGGTTGATGTAAAACACATCCACTGATTTGATATCCTCGCTATCAAGATTAGTTTCAGAAACAAATTCAATGTCCTTACCTTTTTTGTTGAATAGATACACATCGTATTGGTAAGTGTTGAGACCATCATTAATTACTTTACTTACATCCACAAATGCAATCCTTGACAACTACATCTCCCTCCAGTATTTGACCATCTGCCCCTTACCTACTAATTCAACAACTGCCTCAATTATCCTCTTTACACCATTTTTTTCGGCAGATGAGATAATCCTCAAGTTTTTTACCTTTACAGCAATCTTTCCTAACATAGACTGACCTAAAGCACCCTCAAAACCAGAAACCTTTAGGATATCCGTTGTATTTTTAAAAGGCTCAAGACTTCTGTAGTCTACTATCCTTTGTGCAAGTTCCTTTGTTATTCTCTCATCAATTGTCATTATAACAGGTATAGAGGCAGAATTGATATTTACAACCGATGAGTCTCGTCTGTCATAACCATATACGGTGATATAGTTTTTCATCAACTCAATATCAGAGGACTTTAGGCATGAAATCTGATAAATCTCTTCCACTGCATCAAGGTATGTGTTTTTTGCATCAACCTCTGCACCGCTTATCCTCTCCTCCTTATCCCTATCCATCCAGTCTATTATACAATCCGCTATCTTGGTCTCTAAACCTAAATGAGAAAGCAACCTTTTAAATGCCTCATAAGTGGCTGGGTTGTATTGACCATTTTGATAAACGAGGGAATTGATATTAAACCTCCCGTTTTCATCATATGCAGTCATAATAAGATTTCCATCAAAATGCTCTGTCACCTTCTGGATTGGCGTGCTAATCTCACCTGTAGGAGATAGACTATAAATATCGCCAGTTTCAGATAGTAACCTTGCTGACAGCACCAGCCCTGAGCGAGCAATAGGGGTAAGTATCTGTAATTGTCTTGTATAGGCTATTGAATGCGTTGTCACATATACATCGTAAGTAAAATCAGCCAACAATCCAATAACCACTGCCAAGACCAACAAGACTGCTACTAAAATATTACCTGTTGAATTCTCTAAATACCTTATCACCATTGACATCTTTATAGTGGTCTATTTGTCCTCAAGACTGCCCTATCTGATACAGAAACCACTTGTCCTTCGCCTGTTTTTACTTGTAATTCAATCCTTATCTCTCTTGGCAGTGTCTTCCTTGAGTTGCTATCCCATATCTTTAAACCTTCTTGACCTTCATATGCCAATACAGAAAACGAGTATATCTCATCCAATACGGTTTCCCATCTTGCCTTTTCAGGACTTGACCAAACAGGATATACCCTTTTTAAGAGTCTCAATCTCTTGTCTATTTCATCAGCCCTGTAGTGTATGACAAAAAGACCAACTGATGTAGCATTCATCCCAACAAATCGTATGTCTCCTTGAGGGCGTCCAAAATAGTCCTTCTGTATTAATGCAAATGTCATATACTCATCTTGAGCATTAAAAACGGTTGATTCAATCTCCCGCCTCATTGCATCTACAACGATGCTAACCTCCCTATAACTTGAAAGGTATTTATCGCTATCTGACATCACCATTATTGACGATGATAAGGTTGCATACAATGTGATAATGATAATAGATGAGATGGCAACTGCTATCAAGACCTCAAGTAAGGTTAGTCCCTTGCTGTTCATAGCCTAATTAGACCCTTTCCATAAAATCAATTCAGTAATGACTACCTCATCACCAGCACCCTTGACCTTCACGGTGAGTTCCTTTATTTCAGGATAATCAGAGTCCTTTATCTCTGTTTGATAGGTTACCCATTTAAATGGCTCGGGGAATTCTCCTTTTTCTGCCTGTTTATTTGCTTTTAATGTCTCTAATTTATCCTTTGCAAGACTTGTCAGTAAAAGAGAGTTTTTATATCTATTAAGTGTATCAAGGTGGTAGTTCATTGATGTTATAATGACCATCAAAAGACCTGATACTATTGCCAAGGATACCATCACCTCAATCAGTGTAAAACCCCTTTTAGTCATCAATCCTAACCTTTCCTGTTATACCGTTGAGTTTGATACTATGGGATGAAACGCCATCAGACAGCAAAAATGTTAGTGTTTCGTATGCTGGCGGTCTAAACTCAATCACCAATTCACCCTCTTTCATCTCGCCCCTTGAGGACAAGATCACCGACACAAGCGAGTTTATCTGAAAATCCTTCTTATCACCCTGACAATCGTATGACAATCTCTTTTCTGAAAAGACTATCTTCAACAGACAGGTCTGCTTCTTGGTTAAAGAGGTATCAAAGACATACCTTAAGACATTAGATACCATCCTCACATCAGACCTCAAGGATGTATCCTTTGAAAGCAAGGGGAAAACAGTCAGTGTGATGATTGAAAGTATAAACAAAACAACTATTATCTCAAGAAGTGTAAATCCATTTTTTGTGTTGTTCATTTGTCTAATTAGTTTAACAGATTTCATGTTTTTATAAGTTATTGCGATTTGAGTTATGATATTATCCGATGAATCAAACCCAAAATACCTCCTTTCACTATGCATTGATAATAGTGCCAGTGTGCACCTTATGTATCTTTGCATGTTTAGGATTTGCCCGCTTTGTTGTAGGGATGTTACTGCCATCAATGTCTAATGCCCTCAACCTCTCCTATATCCAGATGGGTGTCTTTAGCACAGCCAACTTCGTTGGATACTTACTGACTGTGCTCTTTGCTGGAAGGATCATCAGTGTATTGGACTTTAGACTATCAATCTTTGTGGGATTGATGACCTCCGGATTAACTATGCTCATCATAAGCAAGATGAGTGATCTATACACCCTAACAGCCTTGTATTCCCTTACTGGTATAGGTAGTGGGATTACAAATATCTCTGTGATGGGATTGGTCACAAGGTGGTTTGATAAGACAAAAAGGGGGGTTGCATCAGGGTTTGTGGTCATTGGTAGCGGATTTTCCATACTTATTGCAGGCATATTGGTACCTTTCATAAATCAACACTACGGTGTTGATGGATGGCGCATTAGTTGGGCAATATCATCAGCCATTGTGCTATTTGTTGCCTTTGTATCATTGCTTTTGGTAAGAAACAATCCTCAAGTTCTTGGACTATTACCCTTTGGTGAAAGCCCAACAAAAACTCATAACACCCCAACACACAAAGAACCACAATCAGAATACATGATAAAAAGGATAACACTTCATCTTGGCATAATTTATTTTATCTTCGGATTTACATATGTAATCTATGTAACCTTTATCGTAACAGCCCTGATTAAGGAATTTGGTTTTTCAGAAGGCATAGCAGGGGAGTTTTGGTCATGGGTCGGTATCTCAAGCCTGTTGTCTGGTCCCTTATTCGGTTTTCTGTCAGACAAGATTGGCAGAAAAAAAGGCATCATGCTTGTCTTCTTCATTCAGATGTTTTCGTATCTCATCGTTTCGCTTAATCTTGGATATCAATGGTTGTATGTGTCAATAATATGCTTTGGGATAACTGCATGGAGCATACCCTCAATAATGGCTGCAACAGTAGGAGACTTCTTTGGTTCTTTAAGAAGCCCTTCAATATTTGGTTATATAACTTTCATCTTCGGCATCGGGCAGGTATTAGGACCGCTCATTGGCGGCTTGATAGCAGAATGGACTGGTGGTTTTTCAACTACATTCCTTGTATCTGCAATGGTTGTCTTTGTTGGTATCATTATAACTTCTACCTTAAGACAACCGCAGACCTGATGCTAATCTTTATGCCATCTGTTTAGATTATCAAAAAGGCTTATACCTATATTCCCATCAATCCTTATGTTTTTGTGTGTTGCTACCACTCCCTGTATCTCAAACAGAAATATACAACCCTGCTCTCTTGCAAGAATAAAGTGTAGTTCCTGATAAATCTTCTGTCGCCTCGTCTTATCTATGGTATGAGCCCCATTATCAAGCAACCTGTCAACCTCATCGTTTTTGTAATGTAAAAAATTCCAACCTCCCTTCTTTGCCTCCCTTGAATGCCAAAGTTGTGAGACATCGGGATCAAACAGATACATCCTTGATAACAAAACCGACTGAAACGCCCCATCCTCAATTATCCTGTGTCTAAAGGTCTGCCATTCATATAACCTTATCCCTACCTCAATCCCAATCTCCTTTAGGTCTTGCTGAATCAATTGCGCCACCTTAAGATTATCCTTATTTTCGTAGTTTGTAGTTATGTCAAAACCAAAGGCTATACCATCTTTGATAAGTCTGCCTTCTCTGTCTTTATAAAAACCGATGTCATTTAATAAACTCAATGCCTTTTCTTTATCGTAATCATAAGTTGGTGCATGGCTGTTTGAATACCATGCATTTGATGGATACGGGCCGTTAGACAACCTTGCCAAATCTTGATACACAACCTGAAGTATCCTTTTTTTGTTTATTGCATGACTCAATGCCTTTCTAAACCTTGTATCTTTAAAGACATCATCCCTTAGATTAAGTCCTAAAAACACCCATCGGCTCGGTCCCAATCTATAAAGATTGTATTTACCATCAGTAATCAATGTGTTGTACTGATTAATAGTCAACTCAATGGCATCAACATTACCCTTTTTAAACTCAAATGTCTGGGTTGTCTCATCAGGGATTATTCTAATCAAAAGCCTTTTGTAACTTGGTTTCTGACCATAAAAATGCTCGTTTCTTATTAGATAGATGCCCTGACCACTTATCCATTCATGTATCTTAAATGGACCGTTACCAATTAATTGCCCAATCGTCTCTGATGTAGTAAAATCCATTGCACTATAGATGTGTTTTGGTAAGATTCCGATTGTCCAACTCTCAAGCACTGAACCGTATGGCTTTTTATATCTGACCAACACCGTAAATGGATCTATCGCCTTTATCTCTTTGACTGTATCAAACCTCTGTGAATATGCAGATGTGCTTTCCTTTGAAGTCAATAGACCACAAGTAAAGACCACATCCTCTGCAGTAAAAGGCTTCATATCATGCCAAAGGACATCCCTTCTTAAATGGAAAACTACTTCCTTTCCACCATCCCTAATCTGCCAATGAGTTGCTAAATCCCCTTCAATGATAAGGTCATCCTTAAGTCTTGTTAGTCCACGAAATATAAGACTACTTACATGATGTGAGATGCTGTCTGATACATACAAGGGATTTAACCTCTTTGGCTCAACAGAGACTGCCACTATTAAAGTGTCTTTATCATTCTTTGATTTATTGTGAGACATCTCACAATCACACAACGAGAGAACTACAATGATAAGGATTGCTATGAAGAAAACATCTTTCACTTTATGAAACATATTTTTGATTATAACACTAAAAATGTAGTGTTTGGGTCATAAGACTTTGAATTAAACTGTCAAATATGATATGATAACATCCTATGGAATGCACAGCCGAAAAAAATAGAAAATACTGCAACTGCTCATATCCATCTTGTAGCAAAAAACTAAAGTGTTGTGACTGTTTACACTATCATCGTCTAAACGGTGAACTTCCTGCATGCTTCTTCAACAACGAATACGAAAAGACCTACGACCGCTCAGTAAATAACTTTATCAGGATGAAGACCAAATCCTAATCGCCGGTGTGGTGGAATGGCAGACGCGGCGGACTCAAAATCCGCTTTCCTTCGGGAAGTGAGAGTTCAAATCTCTCCACCGGCACTTCATTAAGGCTCAATCTCAATCAATCTTGGGGTTATCCCTTTTTTACTCACTTGAACAATAGCCACTGATACTGGTTTGTGCGCCCTTTTATGCCCTGCACTTCCGGGATTTAAAAACAAAACCCCATCTTTGTGTGTGATTTCAGGTGTATGTGTATGACCATGAATGACTATATGAATGTCAGCAGTGGATGGCACTACATCAAGCCACTCTAAATTGTGCACAAGATAGATATTGCATTCATGAAATGAAACCAATTTGGTTTTGGGATAGTTGTATCTAATGTTTATATTGTCAGTGTTACCATAAACCGCCACCGTATGGGCAATGTTGTTTAGTTCATGGATTACCCTTTCATCTCCTATATCACCTGCATGTAATATCAGATCCACGCCGTTAAAAATATCCTTTAAAACATCCCTAAACAACCCATGAGTATCAGAGATTACTCCTATAGTCTTCACAGACATTCCACCACCTTGATATTTAATCGGATAACTTTTTCCTCTTGTCCTTTACAAATACTACCCTTGACTGCCCGTCAACGCCTGCTCTTTCCTCAATCTCAAATAAATCCGTCGCTCTGATGAGTTCCTTAAGTTTTTTGTAACCGTAGTTTCTGGGATCAAAATCAGGTGATTGGTTTGATATATTCCTACCAACTACTGCAAGGTTTGCCCAACCAATATCATCAGACCCTGCATCTACAGCACCCCTTAAAAGATTCACAAGCCTTGTATCCATCTTGAGTTCTCTCGTGGTCTTTTTATTGACTGGTTGGCTGATGTCATCCTTTGCCCTTAAGACCTCTGTGTAGATAAACTTATCGCATGCAGAGACAAATGCCTGTGGTGTCTTCTTTTCTCCAAAACCATATACGGTGATACCCTCTTCCCTTATACGAGATGCAAGTCTTGTGAAATCACTATCACTGCTAACAAGGCAAAAGCCGTCAAACCTATTAGTATATAATAGATCCATAGCATCAATTATCATCGCATTATCGGTAGCATTCTTTCCTGTTGTATAACTAAACTGTTGTATTGGCTGTATTGAGTATTGAAGCAAGACCTCTTTCCAACCTGCCAATCTTGGACTTGTCCAGTCTCCATATATCCTCTTAACACTTGCTACTCCAAACTTAGCAATCTCACTCATCAAGCCTTCTATTATAGAGGGTTGTGCATTGTCTGCATCTATCAATACAGCGAGTCGTGGTTGAGATTCTTTTATCTCTCCATCAAGCACCTGTGATGGTCTTACAACCATGTTTTTCCTGATTGCCATTTCATTACCTCCAAATATTCTTACCTTGACCTATTTACCCCAATCCTCTTGCAAAAAAGAGAGATACTACACCTTGAGCAAACAGGTGAAACAGGTTTGCAGATATTTTGACCAAAAGACACAAGATATCCATTAACCTCCTTCCAGATTTTTTTAGGAATAACCTTACTTAATGCAAACTCTGTATCTTTGGGTGTTTTTGTGTTTATTAATCCCCACCTGTTAGGGATCCTGTGGACATGGGTATCCACGCATATTGCATCTTGCCCATAACCTAAACTTAAGACCAGATTTGCAGTCTTTCTTCCAACACCCTTCAGTTTAAGAAGGCTATCAATTGTATTTGGCACTTGTCCATTGTAATCTTTGATTATGACATCACAGATTTCCTTGATAACCTTTGCCTTCCTTTTATAAAAACCTGTCGGATAGATTAATCTTTCAATATCTCTTTCAGACATCCTTGATAAATCATTTATGTCTTTTGCCACAGCAAACAACCTTTCAGATACCATCTCAGTAACATTGTCCTTTGTTCTAAGACTGATAATACAGGATATCAACACCCTAAAGGGATCCTTCTTTTCCTTTGCATCAGCCTCAACCCATGGGATATCAAAACCTTTTACCTGTTGTTTTAGAATACCCCAAGCATTTATAAAGTCTTTTTTTGTCATGGTTCATAGGTGATTGCCTCTACAGGACAGTTTTCTGCTGCAGCCTCACAACAACCTGCATACTCACATCCATCAGCATCAACGATGGTTGACTGCCCAAGTTCCTCATCTACATGAAACACCGTAGGGCATATCTCCTCACATCTACCACAACCAATACATCTTTCAACATCAATCTCAAGTATCATGGTTTTCTCCTGAAGATTTTTTATGACCTGATGATTATTATACAATTTATCAAGATAAAATTAGAGACAGATATGATAATAACTGAAAACAGTCAGTTGTTAATATTTTTATAACTTGACACTTTGCCTTGTGATGCTTAATCTATTATCTCACATCTAAACATAAACAGGAGGCAATTATTATGAATTCAGTTGAGGTAAGAAATGGCATATATTGGGTAGGAGCAATTGACTGGGCTGTAAGAGACTTTCATGGTTATATCACTCCAAGCGGCACTACCTACAACAACTATTTGATTTTGGACAAGGAGATAACCCTTCTTGATACTGTCAAACACGACTTTTCTGAGATTACCATCAAAAACATAAAATCGTTGGTAAATCCAAATGATATCAAACATGTTGTCATAAACCACATTGAAAACGACCATGTAACAAGCCTTGAGGATATAATGCATCTGACTCCTAAGGCTACAATCTACATTACTGAAAAAGGCAAAAAGGGACTTGAAAAGTTTTTTGATATATCAAAATGGGATATCAAGGTTGTAAAGACTGGTGATACACTAAATATTGGTAGTAAAACATTACTCTTTCTTGAGACCCCCATGCTACATTGGCCTGACTCAATGATGACATACATCAAGGAAGACAAGGTATTGATAAGCCAAGATGCCTTTGGTCAGCACATCGCATCTTCTGTAAGGTTTGATGATGAACTTATAACATGTGAGTCTATGACATTCCTTGAGGAAGGCGTTATAGATTATTATGCAAACATATTAATGCCCTTTGGACAACTCATAAAAAATAAGATCTCGGACATACAAAAGTTAGGACTTGAGATAGAAATCATAGCACCAGATCACGGTATTATCTGGCGTAATAATCCTAACAAGGTAATCCAGATGTATTTGGATATGGCAAATGGTAAAGCAGAGGATGCAGTTGCAATAGTGTATGACACAATGTGGCATAGCACAGAGATGATGACATTACCAATCATGCAGGCTATCAAAGACGAGGGATTAAAATGCAAGGTAATTAAGTTGAGGTCAACGCCCATGAGTGTGGCAATAAAAGAGTTTTGGAAATCAAGGGGTTTACTTGTTGGCACACCAACATTAAACAATATCATGTTTCCCTCGGTTGCAGAGTTCCTAACTCATCTACGAGGGCTGAGACCAAAAAACAGGATAGCAGGAGCCTTTGGAAGTTTTGGCTGGAGCGGTGGCGCTGTGAAAGAGGCATATGACGAGTTTAAAAGGATGGGACTTGAGATCTACGAGCCGGGCTTACAGGTTCTTTACAGACCTTCTGGCGAGGATGAGAAAAAGTGTTATGAATTTGGAAAGGCATTTGCCCAGAAGGTCAAGGAATATCACAAAAAATTTTAAAAAGGAGGTAAAAAGATGAGTCAAACACTCAAAGACTTACAAGAGGCATTTGCAGGAGAATCACAGGCAAACAGGAAGTATTTAGCCTTTGCTAAGAAGGCTGAAGAGGAAGGTTATCCACAAATAGCAAAACTCTTTAGGGCAGCTGCTGAGGCAGAGACAGTGCATGCACACAATCATCTTAGGGCTATGGGAGGTATTAAATCCACTAAAGAAAACCTTGAGTCGGCTATCAAGGGGGAAACCTACGAGTTTGAAAGTATGTATCCACCTTTTATAGCAAATGCTAAAGTTGAAGGCAAGACCGATGCTGAAAGGAGTTTTATTTGGGCAAATGAGGTCGAAAAGATACATGCAAGACTCTACAAGAAGGCATTAGATGAGATTGGAAAGAATGCATCTGTAGATTATTATGTATGTGGTCTGTGCGGAAATACCGTTGAGGGTGAGCCACCTGATAAGTGCCCAATATGCGGTGCAAGTAAACAGAGATTTAAAAAGATTGATTAGAAAATGGTAAGGCTCAACTACTAACTCATCTTCCCTATCTTAGTAATTTAAAAATAAGCGAGGGGATGTTAGGATTAGGTTTTGCAGTAAACTAATTAACATCCCTTCATTACTAACATCAATGGGGTGATTTTAAGATGCAAGTAAAATTAAAGAAGGGAGACCGATTTGTATTTTATTTCAGGACAGTGCCTGTATGTGTTTTATTAGTAGTATTTATGCTTGGCACAAGTGGTTTTGCATCCGCAAAACAGATTAGTCAGGAAACTTCTGCATGTTTAAGTTGTCACGAGATGGTAACCCCTGGTATCGTCAAGGATTGGAGAACAAGCCTACATTCAAATATCACCCCTTCAGATGCTTTTAAAAAACCAGAGTTAACAAGAATGGTATCCACCCAAGATATCAACAAAAAATTAGCATCAGTGGTAGTGGGTTGTTATGAATGTCATGGCTTAAATAAACAGTCTCACAAGGACAACTTTGAACACAACGGTTTTAAGATAAACATTGTTGTATCACCCAAAGACTGTGCAACCTGTCATCTTGATGAGGTTACGCAATATTCTAACAGTAAGAAGGCTCATGCAATAAAAAACCTTGTCCAAAATCCCGTTTACAGTCAGTTAATAGATGCAACCATAAGCCAAAAGATATTAGACAAAGGTATCTTGAAGTCATCTAAGCCAACAACATCCACACAGAAGGAAACCTGTTTAGGATGTCACGGAACAAGTGTAAAGGTAGAAGGAATAAGGGATAAAAAAACCCAGATGGGCGATATGAGATTCCCAGTATTATCTGGTTGGCCCAATGTAGCGGTGGGGAGAGAAAACCCAGATGGTTCATTAGGAGCATGCACATCTTGCCATCCAAGGCATTCTTTCAGTATCGAGATTGCCCGCAAGCCATATACTTGTGCACAATGCCATTTAGACCCCGATGTGCCAGCATGGAATGTCTATAAAGAGAGCAAACATGGTAATATCTACTTTTCAAAATGGCATGAGTGGGATTTTAAGAACCCAAGTTGGACATTAGGAAAAGACTTCAAGGCACCCACCTGTGCAACCTGTCACAACAGTCAGGTTGTTTCCCCTGATGGAAACACCATAGCAAAACGAACACATGATTTTGGCTCAAGACTTTGGGTAAGGCTTTTTGGTCTCATCTACAGTCATCCACAACCAAAACATGGTGATACAACAAAAATAAGGAATAAAGACGGATTGCCCTTACCAACAACTCTTACTGGTGCCTATGCATCAGATGGTCTCATTTCAAAAGACGAACAGCAAAGAAGATTATCTGCGATGAAGACAATATGTAATGGATGTCATAGTGAGAATTGGGTAGATGGGCATTTTCAAAAACTCCACAACACAATAAAAGAAACTGACAGTATGGTCTATACCTCTACAATGTTGATGATGGATGTTTGGAAATCAAAGGTGGAGGATAAAACAAACCTTTTTGATGAAAGTATTGAAAAGATGTGGGTAAGGCAGTGGCTTTTTTATGCAAACTCTATACGATATGCATCAGCAATGACAGGTGCACCTGATTACGCAACATTTAAAAACGGCTGGTGGAACATGAACGAAACACTACAACATATGAATGACTGGTTTAAATTTAAAAGGCAGACAAGAAGATGAGGATAGTCGCATTTAACGGCAGCCCTCGTATCAACGGTAATATAGACATACTTTTAAGTGAGAGCCTTAAGGAAATAGACCTCTCTGTGCATGAGGTAATAAGGTATGACTTAAACAAGATGAAGATTACCCCATGCCAAGACTGTGGAGGCTGCGACAAGACAGGCAAGTGCATCATTGATGATGATATGGGGAAGATCTATGATGCAATCAGATTTGCTGATAGGGTAATAGTTGCCACTCCTATATTCTTCTTTTCGGTTAGTGCACAGACAAAGGCTATGATTGACAGGTGTCAGGCGCTATGGTGTGAGAGATACTTACTTAAAAGGGATATTTCAGATAGGGGATTTGGCAGAAAAGGATTATTATTGTTAGTTGGTGGCATGAAAAAGGAGATTGGAGCAAACTGCGCTGACGCCTGCGTAAAGGCATTTTTTAGAACAATAAGCGTCCCAAAACATGAGACAGTAAATTGTTTAGGAGTGGACGAAAAAGGGGCGATACTAAAACATCCAGATTATATTTATATGGCAAGAAACGCTGTAAAAAGGCTATTGCTCAATAACAATGCGAGAGAGGGGAGTTGAACCCCTACGGTGTTACCCGCCAGATCCTAAGTCTGGTGCGTCTGCCAGTTCCGCCACTCTCGCTAATTTAAACCTCAACAACGAATACAAATTTTACCACATCCAAATACAAACTATCAAAAAGCCATAAAATATGAGCAAGTGAGCAGGATTGTCTTTTAAAGATTGAATTGTTGTCAGTGTTTTCAAAAAGGAAAGGGTGCAAAAAAATATAATACTAATTCTTTAAGATAGTATTTATCTTCCCCAATCCAAATGCAGTTCCTTTCCCAATGTGTAGCACTTCAACTGCTTTTATTATAGGCATAAAATATGACAAATTTCCCTTATATTTTATTTCTCCTACTACTCCTCCAAATTTCATTGTGGTTTTTTGACGGTTTGAATACCTCTGCAGGTCAAACCATCGGGTTTTATCCTCTACAATCTGTATAGATTGAGCATTATTTATAATTGTTTTATGATCCCACCTTGGTGGAGGATTAAAACAGTGTGCAGTGCTTAAAAGACAAAGCCTCCTTAAGGCATTTTTTATTAATGTTGAAAAATCAATCCTTACCACTAAATCCCGGTTTGATTTCAATCTTGTCGGTGTAACAAATTTAATCACCAAATCTTGCTCTTTGTATCCTGTATCCATTGTGGTTAAAGAGTCCTCATCTATTTCAAGAAGATGACTGACTGTATTTATGATGTTCTTATCAGTATGTTTGTATATCTGTTTGTCATCAGACAACACCTCTTTTAACAAATATCTGCCTCGTTGCTTACCAACTCCTATCTCGCCAAGGATGTCAAAGGTGTATATAAAATATGGTAAATACTCAACCGCCCTTCCTATAAGAATGAGATGAAAAGATAGTTCTTCACCCTTTTCATATTTTCTTTTCTCTGATATGTCAGGCTCAATAACAAAAGGGTGTGGTATCTTTTCTGTTGCTGGTATATTACTTTGAGTTAGTTTTGCACTTTCAACAGATGTTTCAAATATATATGAATAGATACAGTTTTTCTTCAGAAGACAATCCCCACAATCATGTTTCTTTAAAGCACATACCACTTTTTTGAAGGCATTGCCAAATCCACCCCTTAATGTTGAGCCTTTAAAAGAAGGTAAAAACAGATCATCAACAGCCACAAAGGTAAGTCTGTATTTTTGATATGCAATCTTCATAATTTAGATTTTAAAAAAAATATTTCATAGTAGTTGATCAAATTTGGCATAAAAAATTAGCGTCTTAAGACTATCATTGCAAAAAATTATATCCCAAGATATTAAAACATTTCATTTAAAGAAGTATATATCTGCTTCTATAATAAAACAAATTGTAGTAGTAGTAACAATCACATATGCCTACAAATCTTTTTATTCCAACCTTTAAATTATTGCCTTAAGTCTATATCTTTTAGCCTAAATTAATATTATCCTACCAAACACCGATGGGTTATTCAAAGGGAAATCAAGTATGATAAGCTTCTATTTGTAAAATTAAGAAAAGAGGTAAAAGATATGCCGATAGAGAAAGACACTCTTTATGTAATGGGTTTTGAAAAAGGGCATTGGGAAGGGGCTCATATTAGAAGCACAGGTACTTGTGATTGAGGTATTAGAGGAGAGGTTTGGATTTGTGCCTACTTATTTAAAAGATAGGATTAAATCAATCAATAATAGGTTGTATTTAAAAGAACTGCTTAGATATGCCATTAGGGCAAGTAGTCTTGAGGAGTTTGAGACAAGGTATTTACAACAAGGCAAATAAAAAGGCAGGGAGAAAACCCCTGCCATTTTAAAATTTTTTTATTTTACCCTCAAGTCTCGCCAGTATTTCAGTTTTCCATCTGGTTTTTGTGTCATACTAACCGGTGGGGATACAGATTGATCACCAATAAAAACTCTAACACTAGAAGGGACGAGATTGCCAGATGAATCTATATATCCCTCCTTTTTTGAAACAACAGGTGAAGGGGCTAATCCACCTCCTAAGTCAATACTTCTCTCATTATTATTCCACTCCCCTCTGCAAGTTAAGTAATTAATTGCATAAAGTTTAGAGCTGCCTCCAATGCTACAAGGATCTGAGCAAGATGATGGTGGTAGAAAAGTTGTAAAGAAAATTACTCCCCCAGTTATTACAACATCACTTAAAGACTTTTCAGAACCAGTAAAGTTGAAATACCATCCTTTTTTTGTTAAGTCATCACATGACTGTGTTGGTGAAGTTATATTTTGCAACATCCCTGATGTAAAAGTTGTTGTAAAGTCTTCTTTTACTCCATACATTCTATCATTAGTGGGAGAGTCAAGAGGGTCTGCTTTGTTACCTGTTACCCAATATACCCACCAATTGCCTTGTGGGTCTGTAGTTACCTCTATCTTTCCATAAATAGGCCTTGCTCCTTCACCACCACCTGTTGCATCAAAAAGTTTATTAACTGTCCAATTACCAGTGCCACAGCTTGATTGACCTGATTTGCAAAAACTAAACCTCCAGACATTTCCTTGTAAGTCTCCAATATATGCATAATCAACAAAACCATCCTTATCTTGGTCAATTATTGCAGGGCTACCCGGAATACTATGTGTGAATTGTGAACCAACGAAACTTTTGAGTATTGCCCCATCACTTAATCTTACAACAAAGAAACCTTTACCTCTTGGATCTGATGAACCTCCTGAACTAAATCCGCCTCCAATAAAACCTACCCATACTTCATTACCACTTACCCTAACCCTACCTATTGACATCCTACCCCAAGGTTCACCGAAATACTGTGCATCAGATGCACTCGGGGATATCATCCACATAAAATTAGGGCTACCTGTATTGGTTATATCAAGTGCGTAAAAACCAGCATATTTTGTATAATCACCTCCATAAGTATGGCTTACTTGGGATGGGTCTGATGCTTTAGCCCATAAATACGATGGACTAACACACCTATCTCTTTGGTCTTTACAAGTTGTAGAACTCATCTGACATACATTGTATTTATAGCAGAAATCAGTTGATGAGCAGCTATTACAGTTTGTTACACAGTCACCCTGACCAGATACTCCTTTCCCTAAACCAACCACAGCTATTGTTTTCCACTGTGACTTAGTTTTTGTTGCTCCGCTTCCAGTTCCAAACCAAACATCCGCTGCAGTTATCTGTCCATCAACATAGTAATGATGCAATGAACCTTCTTTCAAAAATTTTAGTTTTGTAAGTAAATTTGGAGGGATAAAACTCCATTTCTCAATCCCTGTAGCTGCGCCAAAGGCATGAAGTTGTCCGTCATTAGCACCAACAAGGATAATTTTGTTGTCCCCTGTTCTTATATTATCATTTGCATGATCTTTAAATGCCTGAGGTGAGCCAACTACATCATTAAAATAAACATTAGGGGTTCCAACTAATGCAGGATTTGAGTGGAATATATCTCCTAATTTTATTCCATCTGGTTTATAGGCAGTTTCACCTCTTATGTATCCTACAAGTGCATTCCTATCAGAGTCAGTAGCAACTGCAAGGTGATTTTTGGTAATGTTAGATGTTGTGAAGTCCACTAAACCTGACCCTAAATGAGTCTTAATATTTCTTGAAGAAGCATCAGTATTTGTCAATACATCTTGTGCATCCCAATCATGAACTGCTGGTATTGAACCATCAGAGTTTAGTGTGAATCTTCTCAATCGTCCTGGCCAAAACGGTTTACCGCTCTTTGGTTCAAGATAAGCAATAAAAATATGGTCTTCAGAAGATGTCCTCATTGTTGCTACTGCAGTTTTAGAGAAGTTGTAAGTATCATCAAGTATATCTGCAACAATATTTTGAATTGCACTTCTCAACTGATCAGGATTATCAGCGTAATATGCCTTTCCACCTACTGCTGTGCCTCCTTCTACTGCCATTTGGTCAAGATATGCCTTAGCGGTGTCAGTCATACCAACACCTACAATGTAAGTCTTAATATCAAATGTTCTATCTTTACCACTAATTTTTACTTGCAAAGATCTCAACGCTTTGATTTTATTAATAACCGCAGGCATCAAACTAGCCGCTGTGCCTACAGTACCATTTTCAGCAACACTTGGTAATCCGTCTGTAACATAAATAATAAAATTATTCTGACACCAATACTGTATAGGGCTTGAGCTTCCTTTAAAATAATCAATTGCAGATTGTAATGTGCCAGCAGTAGGTGTAAGTCCAGCATTCACTATGTATGAACAATTTTCAACATTACTTGTGCTCGTGCATGACATATAGCCAGTTTCGTCATTTTCATACGGATTAAGTTTTGCCAAGAGATTGTTTTTGTGGGTTGTGGTGCCATCTTGACAAGCAAGGTGTAGATGTCCTCCACCGGGTGATGAATTTTTGAACCATGTCTGTCCAGAGTATATCCAATAGTTTCTTCTTCCAAATTCGCCTAAAAACCCTAAAGCAATATCCTCATCGGTTGGCTGAAATGCACCGTTATAAGCCGATGTGCTTCCATAACCTACAAAGCCATCGCTTGTGCCTGTCTTTGTAGTCCTACAAGTGTATGAATCACTTGTGTAGTTTGGAGGGCTACCTTCTTGGGCTGAATATGTTTGTGCGTAACAGAAAGCGTTACCTTGATTACTATTAGAATAAAAAGTTCCTGGTGTCTTGTGATAGATATAATTAGCAGTATCTGTAGGGTTTTGTATCCTCTGTGTTCTCGGAAAAACAAGTCCACAGTATCTATTTCTTTGTTCAGAACCAACTGGATAATAAGTATTTGTTGGACTTGAAAACATCTCATCAAGGGTAAGAGCAGTTACTGCGTCAAAGGAAGGGTTTCTTGCCTTGCAGCAGCTATCACAAGTACTAGCACCAGTGCCAGTTTTACAATAGTTTTCACATGCTTGAAGGCATGCTTTGTCACTTTCGCTATCACCAAGAGGGCAATATGAGGCTGGATTAAAAGATGTAAAGTAGTTTGAATAGTGTAAATGATATTTACTTGCAGAGCCAACTTTGTAAGTCATCAAACCAAGTCTTAGTTGGTCATAATAGGGATTGACAATTAGATCAATGATTGCTTTTCGTGCCTGCACTGAACGACTTTGAGTCCTCCAAGAAGATACTGCATTACCATAAAAGTCCTGATCCATACTGTTTGAGTTATCAAGTATTATAAGAACATTAGGGGGGATGTTTGTTGAAAATGTGGCAGTCTCATCGGCATAAGCAAATTTGATAGAAATAGTAACAAAAATAGCTAAAATACAAAACAAGATTCTTGTTTTAAAAAAATTATTCATTATATTACCTCCTCCTTTTTTAAAAACTCTCTTATTACTTAATCACAACATCCACAAGCCTACCATCAATAAAGGTAAGTGTAGCGGTCTTTCTCTCTCCTGACTTAAATTGTTTATCCTTTGTTAGATCAACCACATTAGCTCCAGATATGTTGTAAGTTCCAGCGTTTGTGTGAATAGTATTGCCATCAATCTTTTTAATAATTACAGTAGTCGTTTGGACTTTCTGTGAGACACCCGGAGATGTAGTTTTTGGTTCCGATAAAGGCGTTTCTGTAGTTATTGACCATACTTGATTAGATATCAAAATTAGTAAAAGTGATAAGAAAATTGTTATAGTTTTCATATGCGTTTCCTCCTTGAATTTCTTCTATTAAAATATTTACGGAGAAGCAGAGCTTCCTCCAGCATGCTGAACTGTGCTTTGACAAGGTGCTGGGAATGAAGTCCCAGCAATTAATTCCACCTTACTACCATATCTTTTGTTTTCACCAACTATCAGTTTTGGCACTATACTATCCCCCATCCCTTGCGGTGTTCCTACATCTTCGCTGTCTCCAGATGAACTTGAACAATAGTTGTCATAACCGCTGCCTGCTGGTGGTATAGTTACACTAAAAACCGAGTCTGGATCTGTAGCCTCATCATATTTATAATTTGTCGTAGAAAACCCTTGCATCCCTGAACCTAAAAGTAAAAGATATTGCAACCCAGCCTCTGCAGCTGAAAAGGCTTTCTTCTCTCCAATACTCCTCGTTACAATCCTCAAGTCTTTTGTTGTTACGATAAAAACCACTGTTGATAGTGCCACAAGGACAACCATTGTCATCAGGGCTGCAACAAGGGTAAAGCCATTTTCATTTTGAATATATCTCATTTCTTTTAGCACCTCCTTTCAAAGTTTATAAATGTTTGTCATCAAAGTTGGTGATTTCTTGGGACTACACTTGTTGACATCACTACTATTTTATTTTTTCCTGTTAGCGGGTCTTTGTCAGCAGTTTCTACAGCTATGTTTATATCAATTCTACTAATGTTGCAAAAATGCGCATTTGGAGTGCCTGACTTTTGAGAATTACATGTTGTAAGATTAATATCTGGTGTAAATTCCTGCCCATTTGCGTAGTAATATCTAAAAAGTGGTATCCCTAAATCTGCATTTTTTACCTTCACTGCCCTTGCACTACCTTGAGATAGTTTATCTCCTAAAAATTCAAAACCGCCTCCACCAGTTGAGCCTGAAGTGCAGCATGTGCAGCGTGTTATGTATTGATTAGTCCCTTCTGTAACTAATACATAACGGATTACCTCATTTTGTTGACCAGTGCTACCGATAATGCCATCGTTATTTAAATCTGCCTCAATAGTGATAGAGTTTGAGGTCGCCTCTCTAATACCCCTCTTAAATGTGTCAGTAGGTGCTGATGTAAGAACAGAGCAATTTTGCCCACTTGTAGTGGACAAATCAGCCCAAATATTATTGCCATATTTAGTTTGTTTGTATGATGCCATTGCTATCTCCATAGACATAATTTGCACTGCAAGTCTTACATCTTGTTGTGCACCTACATTTGCCTGAATGCCCACTGACGAAAACATACCTGCCCTTGTAGTGAGCATCACTGCACCCATAATAATCAACCCTACTGCTATTGCAATGAGCATCTCAATTAGCGAAAAACCCTTTTGATTCATACTAAATCTTTTATTTTTCATATCTATTCACCTCATACACAACTTGAAACAGTCTTAAAAGCATCTTGTCTTGTAACAATTATGCTCTCTTTAATGCCAGTTTGATTTTGTGCCCATCTGACTGTAACAGTTACGAGCCAAGCATTTGTCCCTCTTGGCTGAATCTGAGTTATTACAGTGTATGCAATATCGCCTGGTTTTGCAGATGACTGACCACTTGAATAAACAGTCTCTGTGCCCCCAGAAGGAATAGCACAACTTGGATTCATAATCCTCAATTCATTTCTTTCAAGTGTCCTATGCAGTATTTCTGCAGCCCTACCAAGCCCATCGCTCTTTGTAGAGGCATTGTACGCCTGTGTAAATACACCAAGCACTGCAAGGACACCGATTACTACCACTGCCATCGCAATCAATACCTCAACAAGAGAGATACCCTTGTTGTTATTGCATACTATATGTAACATATGACCTCCCTGTAACATTAATAGTTATTGTTGCTTGTGAGTTGCGGTTGTTTTTAAGAATAATTGTGCTATTAATAGCAGTGCCTCTTGTGTGAAAATCTATAGTCGTAACTGTCGCACTCTGAAAAGATACACTGCTGCCGTAAGTAGTAATGTCTCGTTCTAAAATATCATTGTAAGTTTTAGGGGTTGTTGAAGGTATAATTTCTTGTTGCAACTTGTATTTGTTAGTACCAGTATTTATAATCATTCTGTATTGTCTATTTTCAGATATTGCCCTAGCTCTTAAGTCATTGATATCACCTTGAAGATCTCTGACTGCTGCCCTAAGATTTGCATTATCCCTATACTTTATAAAATTTGGCACGGCAATGCCTGCAACGATGGCGATGATGGCAATCGTTATCATCATCTCCACCAGTGAAAAGCCTTTACTATCCTTCAATCTCCACCTCATATATCCACCTCCTTTAGTAAACTAATAAACTTCATCATGATTCCCTATGTCCCAATATGATAGTAAGCATCTATGACT
>JAOAGP010000094.1 GCA_026415695.1 Thermodesulfovibrionales bacterium
AAATCCAGTGATAATATAATGAAAACCACTTCGGTTGTCATTCCTGCGAAAGCAGGAATCCAGAATTAAAAAGTTGCAATATCGCATCACCTATAGGATGACACTCTTTAATCGCTGGATTTGGGCAATAGATAACTTATCAGACGAAAAACTCAAGGTTGCAATTGACTTTATAACATATCTAAAGGACAAAGAAGATATGGAGGCAACCCTTGAGATACTATCCAGTCATGAGATTATGGCTCAGATTAAGGAAGCTGAGAGATCTCTACAAGATGGCAAGAGTGAAGACTTTATCCCTTGGGAAAAAATAAGACGCAATGTATAAGGTTTTTTTACATAGCAAATCAGTCAAAAACTATCAAACCCTTGATGATAAAACTGCAAAAAGGATAAACAAGGCTATTGAATCTATAAGTAATAATCCCTATGAAGGACAGCACATCAAAAAACTAAAAGGAAAGTTAGAAGGCAAATATAGATTTGCATTAGGTGATTTAAGAATTGTATATAGCATCTTTCACACCGTATTTTTTAGTGATAATAAAGATATCAGATTCAACCTTTACAAGTCTTTTTTCTAAATATGTCTTTAGACTCTCTTTTACAAGGTCCTTTGGTTTCATATCTAATTCTTTGGCAATAGTATCAATAACAATCATGTTAATTACCTCCTTTAGTTCATTATATCATATACTTTCTTTATAGTCCTAAATCCTCTTGATACTGATTTGCCTATTCCCCAGTAATCGGGAATTTCAAAATTTACAGAAAATGTGCCTAAAAATCAGAGCATGGGCGTGCCTTTGATCTTAGTCGGAACTTCTTTAATCTTTGTTGTATTTGCCCTTATATGCCCGGTCACAGTATAGCCGAGGCTTTTAGACATCGAGATAACATTGCCGATGAGAATTTTTTCGAGAATCTCTTTCTTCTTTACCCATGCAACAAGTTTTTTATATTGCTCATAATTCCTCTCATTTAAAGCAAGACAAGAAGTGAGGAAGAAGCAGGTAATTTTTGTATCTGCCAGAAGACCGACAGCATCTCTGGTTGCAGATTGAACTATAATATCATGATAATTACTCCATACTTGATAAAATTGCCTTATCACAAGTAAGCCATATTTGTGTCATTTCAACATCCACACCTACTCACCTCTAAAATTATAGTGCTTCCTTATAGGCTCTTGGATGTCCCAATGACATGCAAGTCCTTTTGGGAATGTGACAAAGTCTCCTTTGTTAATCTCAACCTTGTCCCCATCTTTAGTTTCTACAATCACCTTGCCCTCAAGGATGTAGCATTCCTCAGTTGAATCGTAATACCAGTCAAAACTTGACACCTCTTTTGTCCATATGGGCCAATTAGAAACACCAAGTGCTTTGAGCCTCTGCTCATCAGGTCTTTCAATCTTGATTTGCATCTATACCTCCTTTTAAAGTTTTTCGCACAAACGCTTTGATTTTTTTGATAGCCTTGTTACAAGACACATCATTTAAGTTATAAAGTTTCTTGTCTGCATATAGTCTCTAAATGAACATCATGGTTTCAATATGATTAAGTATCTCTTCGCATGATATATGGCAACTTGGTAGTATATTGTCAGTATGATGGACATGATGTGGATATGTATCAATATTTTTATGATGATTAGCGTTATCCCATCGCATTATCATTTTACCATCAGCGCTCTGCCAATGATATGAGTAATTTCTTTCATTTATATCTGAATATTCTCTGATGTAAAGTTCTGTGTTATTAGTTAGTAAAGCTCTAATTTTTATGTAAAAACCACCTTCAAATACTTCTAACACGAGAATAATATAATTTTTGACTATCCTGCTTTTTTCAACGCACTGTATAATCTCCAATTTCTATCTCCCTTTTTTCATTAATTAAACCCTGAAGAACCTTTTCATAACCCTTCCACTCCATGTAATCATCCCACCTTTCAAAATCTTCTTTGTCGGAGTTTTTGAGGTTGCTTTCAAATTCATAAAATGACATGCCGTATTTTTTTTCAAAGAGTCTAATTTTTTCAGAGACTCTATGGTATTCGTATATTAAATTGGCATAATACATATCTTTCACTTTCTCTTTGCTGATTACAGTCATATCG
>JAOAGP010000083.1 GCA_026415695.1 Thermodesulfovibrionales bacterium
ACTGGTGGTAGCATTATCCAGAAAAGACCTCATATCTATCAAGAGATTGAGGGCAAAAGGGTTGAGATAGAGGGGAAATACACACTTAAGAGACAAGACGCTGACTTTGTATATGCATTTAGTGTAAATGATTACAACAAAGAATACGCCCTCATCATTGACCCTGTGATTGTGTATTCAACATATTTAGGTGGTAGTGATAATGAAAGGGCATTGGGAATAACAGTGGATTTATCAGGCAATGCCTATATTACAGGCTGGACTGCATCATCAAATTTTCCCACTAAAAATGCTTATGATTCAAGTTGTGGAACTGATACATACTGCAATGGTCTGACAGATGTTTTTGTCGCAAAGATTAATACTTCAGATACTGGTAACAATAGTCTAATTTATTCTACATTCATTGGTGGTAGTGGTAGCGAAAACGCTAATGCAATTGCAATAGACTCATCAGGTAATGCTTATATTACAGGTTGGACTGCATCAACTGACTTCCCTACTACCACAGGCGCTTTTGATACCACTCATAATGGTCTTCTTGATGTTTTTGTCACAAAGATTAATCCAAATGGCAATGGACTCATTTATTCAACATTTATTGGTGGTGACGGAGATGAAACTGGTTTTGGTATAGCCGTTGATTCATCAGGCAATGCCTATATTACAGGGGAAACAGGATCAAATACTTTTCCAACTACAACAGGAGCATACGATACTACCTATAACGGAGGAGATTACGACACATTTGTTACAAAGCTCAATCCAACAGGCAGTGACCTTGTTTATTCTACATACTTAGGCGGCAGTGGTTCTGAAACAGCCTTTGGTATAGCAGTTGATTCTTCAAACAATGCCTATATTACTGGTTTTACAAACTCAACTAACTTCCCTACTGTAAATCCTATACAGTCTAATAACTCAGGCAGTGAAGATGCCTTTGTTACAAAGATAAATGCTTCTGGAAGTAACCTCGTATATTCCACTTATCTTGGTGGTAGTCTTAACGAAAGTGGTAAGGCTATCGCTGTGGATTTAGATGGCAATGCCTATGTTACAGGCTATACAAACTCTACAAATTTTCCTACCGTAAACCCAATACAGAATAGCAATTTAGGCGGAAGTGATGTCTTTATTTCAAAGATTAATACTACAGGTAGTGCTCTTGTATATTCCACCTATCTTGGTGGCGGTACAAACGAATCTGGTAACGGCATATCTGTTGACTCATCAGGGAATGTCTATATTACCGGCTGGACAAACTCTATGAATTTCCCTACTGTAAAGGCTATTCAAACACATCAAGGAAATGATGATGCATTTGTTACAAAGATTAATGCAGCAGGTAATTCACTTGTTTTTTCAACATATTTAGGTGGTAGTGGCAATGAACAGGGATATAGTATTGCACTTTGTCCAACAACATCTGATATCTATGTTGCAGGTTGGACAACCTCTCCTAATATACCCACAAGAAATGCCTATCAAAATAGTCAGCAGGGAAACGCCGATGCCTTTATAACCGTAATTCGACAAGCAACAGCATGTGCCCCTGCCCCTACAGGCATGATATCTTGGTGGAAGGCTGAGGACAATGCCAATGACAGTGTTGGCACTAATCACGGCACTTTACAAAACGGGGCAACCTATGCCACAGGCAAGGTAGGAAAGGCATTTAGCTTCAATGGAATAAATCAATATGTGCAGGTGCCTGATTCTGCTTCACTTGATGTTACAACCCAATTTACTCTTGATGCATGGATTTTCTCAAAGGGTGATGCAGGTGGTTGGACAGATAAAGCAATTATCTCCAAAATAGGAGGTTCAGGTGGTAATAACGGATATCAATTAGGACTTTCACCTGTAGGTGGCAATTGGACTGCCTACTGTTCCTTTAATGCTTCAGGAGAGACATGGCCTGCAAATACTGTAGTAGGTGGGATTGTTACTAATAATACATGGCACCACATAGCTTGCACTTACGACAATAATAAATTAAAAGTCTATGTTAATGGTGTTGTAGTAGGCACTTCAAATATAGGTTCCAAAAGTGTCGTCAATTCATCATCAACATTAAGAATTAGCGGAGATGACAACAACCACGCCTACTTTTGGGGCTATATTGACGAAGCAGAGATTTACAACCGTGCACTTACTGAATCAGAGATTGAGGCAATATACCTTGCAGGAAGTATTGGCAAGTGTGCATCACCACCTAATCCTTTCAGTTTTACCCCAATTACAGGAGTTGGTTTAAGTAGTGTAGTAACTTCAAACAAGATTACCGTTAGCGGTATCAACAACCCAACAATGATATATATTCCAAATTGCACAGGAACAAATTGTCAATACAGGATTAACAACGGTAGTTGGACAGATGGTAGCACACAAGGTTCAGTATCAAATGGAGACATTGTTACAGTTCGTCAGACCTCATCATCAGATCCTGATACACAAACCGTGCTAACACTATACATAGGTGGTGTAACAAATAACTTTCCTGTAACTACAAGGTCAACTAACAACCGTTCTTTGATGGTCAATAAAACTGGCACAAATGCAAGCGCAGGTGTGATAAACACCATTCCATCTGGCATTAACTGTAGTGGCACTTGCGCACTTGAGACCAATTTTAATCAAAAAGTTACCCTACTCTTCTCCCCTCCTCCATCATGGATACAGGTCGGTGGAAATCCATCAATTACTGGAACAAACGCCCTGACAATTAGGGAACTGAATGCAGACACAACGGTAACGGTGAATTTCCCGTAGTCGTAAGTTTTTTATAAAAGGGAGCAGACTTATTTATCTGCTCTCTTTAAAATTAAAAATGTAAAAAATCGCATAATTCCACAAATAAAAAGCCATGAAGGTTAAAAACCCTCATGGCTTTTTTGATAAACCAATGTCGCTATATCTAAAAAACTACCAGTTTTCGCCTAACAACTCAAAATGTGCTTGAGGATGGGCACATGCTGGGCACTGCTCCGGTGCAGAAGTCCCATGATGAAGGTATCCACAATTCCTACAACGCCAAGTAACCTCACTGTCTCTTTTAAAAACAATACCCTTTTCAATATTTGACATCAAATCTCTATACCTTTTTTCATGTTGTTTCTCTGCTACTGCAATCGCCTCAAAAATAGCTGCAATTGAATCAAAGCCTTCTTCCCTTGCAATCTTAGCAAAGGTCGGATACATTGTGGTATGTTCGTAGTTTTCACCACCAGCAGCCTCTTTTAGATTTTCAAGCGTTGTCCCAATAACACCAGCTGGGAATGATGCGCAAATCTCAACCTCTCCACCTTCTAATAACTTAAATAGCCTCTTTGCATGCTCTTTTTCCTGATTTGCAGTTTCCTCAAAGATATAGGCTATCTGCTCATAACCGTCCTTTTTTGCTTGCTTTGAAAAGTAGGTGTACCTGTTTCTTGCCTGTGACTCTCCAGCAAATGCTGTGAGGATATTCTTTTCTGTCTTTGTCCCTTTCAATGATTTCATCAATACTCCTCCTGTTTTTGTTTGAATTAATGGCTCAAAGAGCCAGTTTTAAAAACATTTTTTACACAATCCATGAAAAGTGACCACCTTTTGATACACTTCACCGACATCTTTTACTTCATCAGGTATCTCTTTACTATCAAAATCGTGCCAATTTACATCAAATATTGCATTGCACTTACTACAAATAAAATGGTGGTGATTACTCAAATCCGCATCAAATCTTGCCTGACTTTCTGTAGTGTCAATCCTTTTTACAATGCCGTGTTCTTGTAATGTAACAAGTGTTCTATATACTGTATCTAATGATATACAAGGTAATCTCTTTTTTACCTTCTTGTAAATCGCATCGGCTGATGGATGGGACTTTGATTTTAGTAGTTCATTGTATATAAATGACCTCTGTGGTGTTAGCTTCAATCCACGCTGTTTAAATATGTGCTCAAACTGGATAATCTTATCTTTATGTGTCTTCATCTTTAGTAGTAATTTTTCCTATTTAAGAATTATTATTTATATTATATCCATTGCTGTAGTTTTTGTCAACTACAGGTTTTTTAATCAACAAAAAAACTGATATTAAATTCTCTTAAAAAAATTTCATACAATTTTTTAAAACTGTCGTTTTTAGTCTATAATAAAAAATGCTCAAGGATGTTTTTGAGAAGTTAGACTTCTACAAACTGTTACAACTCATATCAGAAAGGCTGCATTGCCCAAAATCAGTTGAGATATTGCTTGGCTTTCGCCCCTTAAAAGATATCAATGAAATAGAGATTAGGGGAAGGCAGATTGAAGAGATTAGAAGGTGTCATCACACTGGGTTTGCAGTCTCGCTAAACAAATTCAGTGATATAACACCACTTATCAAGAAAGTTTCCCCAGAGGGCTCTATTCTTGATGCCAAAGAACTCTTTTGCTTCATAGATGTATTAGAAAACATCTCTTCTGTAACTACCTTGATTGACAGTCACAGTGAATTAAGATATCTAAAGATAATCAGGCAATCCCTTACATCATTTGACAGCCTTCTTTTTACCCTTAAAAGATCTGTAAACCCTGAAGGTGAGATATTGGATACTGCCTCACCAACATTAAGGGATATTAGGCAAAACATAAGAAGATTGGAATCAAAGATCAGGAAAAAACTTGAGGAAATCGTTCAGTCAAAAGAGGTATCAATCTTCCTACAAGATACCTTCATCACCCAAAGGTCTGGCAGGTGGGTAATACCTGTGAGGATGGATTCAAAAGGGCAGGTTTCAGGGGTTGTGCATGATGTGTCAAATTCAGGAGAGACGGCATTTATTGAACCACTCTCTGTAATACACCTCACTAATGAGCTTGAAAACCTAAAGGCTGATGAAAAGGCTGAAGAGATAAGAATCTTAAGAGAGATATCAAATAAGATTAGGGCAAACTCAACAGATCTGTTAGAAAGTTTTGAAGCCTTGACCTATTTTGATGTGCTAAATGGTATTGCGCTTTTTTCAAATTATATGTCTATGGAACTGCCATTAGTAAGTGAGGTTGAAGAGATAAAGATCTTCAATGCAAGGCATCCGCTCTTGTTTGATAATCTTGAAAAAAGAGGTGAAGGTGCAAAAGTCGTTCCTTTGGATTTAACCTTGAATAAATCAACGCCCATTTTAATAATCACAGGACCTAATGCAGGTGGCAAGACAATCCTGATAAAAACTGTGGGATTACTTACAATAATGGCTCTTTGCGGTATGCCTGTGCCTGCATCATCAATGTCTCACTTTCCTCTATTTGATGAAATAATGGCAGATATTGGAGACGAGCAATCAATTGAAAACAACCTCTCCACCTTTGCTGGACACATCAGCAATCTATCAAGGTTCATAAAACACGCAAAGGATAAGACCCTGATACTCATTGATGAGCTTGGCACTGGCACAGACCCTATTGAAGGATCAGCCCTTGCCTCTGCTGTATTGATGAAACTAAAAGAAACAGGTGCAATGGTAATCGCAAATACACATCTATCAGAGATAAAGAGCTTTGTTTATAAAACCGAAGGGATGATAAATGGCTCAATGGAATTTGACACACAAAACTACAAACCATTGTATAGATTTACGATAGGACTACCGGGGCAGTCATTTGCCTTTGAAACAGCAATGCAATATGGTTTATCAAAAGAGGTAGTGGATTACGCAAGAGAACTTTTAGGCAAACAAAAGATTGAAATAGACAACCTGATTAAAGAACTACACGAAAAGAAAAATCACTATGAAGCCCTAATCACAGAGATCAACCTACAGCAAAAAACACTGCAGGAAGAAAGGGATAAACTAAAAACACTATTAAAGGAGGCAGAAGAGGAAAAGAGAAAAATACTCCTTGATGCATACTCAGACGCCCAAAACATCATATATGATGCCAAATCGCAGATTAGCCATCTGCTCCATGAGGCTGAAAAAAAGAGTAAGTCCGAACTTAAACAAGACTTAAAAAAGATATCTACAATCATTACCGATTTAGATACAAAGACCAAGAATCTAAAACCAAAAGAGGAGTTTAAGGTTGTTGGTATTGACGATATAAATATCGGTGATAAGGTCTTTTCAAGATCTCTTAATAGCATTGGAAGGATTTCTGCAATAAGTGAAAAACACAAGAGGGTGAAATTGTTTGTAGAAGGGCTTGAATACGATGTAGCATTAGATGATATCTTGGTAGCAAAAACAGACAGGGATGTTAAACCCAAAGAGACAATCTACAACACATCTAACGAAGAGACTACTCACATAGTTTTAAACCTCATAGGTAAGAGGGTAGATGATGCCTTATCAGAGGTTGAACCATTTTTAAACCATGCCTTCTTATCAGGCATATCTACTGTAACAATCATTCATGGCATAGGCACAGGTGCCTTGAAAAATGCAATAAGACAATACCTAAAGGGTCATAACCTCGTTAAAGGCATAAGACAAGGTGAAAAGGCAGAAGGTGGCGCAGGCGTGACGATTGTAGAGTTAAGATAAATTCTGTCTTACAAGTTAGCCCGTAGGTTTCAATCATCAAACCTGTGATACAATGATATATGCCAAGTATCCATCTATTACCGCAATCACTTAGGAATAAGATTTCTGCCGGTGAGGTCATTGAAAGACCCGCATCTGTTGTAAAAGAACTCATAGAAAACTCTATTGATGCAGGTGCTACAAGGATTGATGTAGAGATTTTGGGTGCAGGCAAAAGACTCATACGGATTTCTGACAATGGAATTGGAATGGATAAAGAAGATGCCGTATTGTGCATACAACGATACGCAACAAGCAAATTAAGACACGAGGATGACCTTTACAACATCAAGTATCTTGGTTTTAGGGGTGAGGCACTTGCATCAATCTCTGCAATATCAAGGATGACAATAATCACTTCTCAAAAGGGAAGCGAAGGGATATTTGTTGAGATTGAAGGTGGTGAGATAAAGGTTATCAGACCAGTTTCTGCAATTGGCACTACCATTGAGGTTAGGGATCTATTTTACAACACCCCTGCAAGGCTTAAGTTTTTGAAGACTGATTACACAGAGTTACATCATATTGTTGATACCGTCACAAACATTGCTATGAGCATGCCCAATATCGCATTCAATATGACTGTTGATGGCTCAACGGTATTGTCTTTATCCAAAACATCAGACATAAAGGAGCGTCTAACACAACTATTTAGCAGGGATACCACAGATAGACTTCTACAAACCCATGAGATATCATCAGATATCTCTTTACAACTATTTATTGGAGATACAACACTTGCAAGAAACAACAGACAAAACCAGCATATATTCGTCAATCGCAGATGGATAAAAGACACTGGGTTAAACAGGGTTATCTATAACAGCCTTGAGACTATCTTAGAAAGAGGTAAGCATCCTGTATTCTTTCTCTTCCTTGAGATACCTCCAAAGATGGTGGATTTTAATGTCCATCCCACAAAAAGGGAGGTTAGATTTAAAGACACATCAACCATATTTAAGATGCTTTCAAAGGCGGTAAGCAGAATATTTAAATCAAAATCCCTTACATATGATAGTGAGACAAACAGCAATAAATATGTAAACGAACCCTATGTGAGTGCATCATCTGTTAAGGAAGATGTAAGTTTATACAGTGTTTTTGAAAGTAACCAGATCCAAGAAATGCAGACAACAGACATACCATTTATCCACCTATTTGACACTATTCTTGCTTACAGGGAAAACGACCAACTAATACTCATTGATTATCATGCGATGCACGAGAGGATAAACTACGAAAGACTTTTAAAGCGACAAACCAAATCCATCCAACTGTTATTTCCTTATACTGTAGTATTAGACATAGCCTCATATAGTGTAATACTCCAAGAAAAGGGGATTTTGAATTCAATGGGTTTTGACATTGATGATTTTGGCAAACCCACAATTATCATTAGGGCAATCCCTGATATACTATCAAATTCGGACATTGCTTTGATAGTTAAGGACATGGCTTTTTGCCTTTTAAATTACAGGCATTCTGAAGATGTTGACCCCGTGATGTTCAAACTGAAATCACTTTCTTCAACAATAGCATGTCATGAATCTTTAAGAGGCAAGGATAAATGCCCTGATGGTATCACCCTGTTTCATCTGCTTAAGCAACTTGAAGAGACAGATGAACCAAACTACTGCCCACACGGAAGACCGACGAAGATAACGATTACAAAAAATGAGATACTAAAGATGTTTAAAAAGAGATGATAAAAACATTGCTAAACCACCTATTCCCAGACAAATGTCCTGTGTGTTCAGAGAGGTCTGACAAAGACGAGATAAATCCATTCTGTAGTGCTTGTTGGAACGAGATATCACCTTACAATGGCTATCGTTGTGATATTTGTGGCATACCAATAGAGTCAATTCATACCTCCATTTGTGGAGAGTGCCTTCAAAAAACACCATTTTATGACAAGATATTCTATTACGGTTTGTATGAAAAGGTCTTAAAAGAGGTCATACATCTATTAAAGTATCAGTCAATTAGTCGTTTATCCAAAGTGGTTGCACATCTTGTCTCAAGCGTAGAGATTCCACAAGGGATTGATATTGTAACGCCTGTGCCATTACACAAAATGAGATTATTAGTAAGAGGCTTTAATCAGAGCGCAAACATTGCCTATCATTTTTCAAGGATAAAAGCAATTCAATTTAAAGTTGATATTCTAAAAAAGACGGTTAATACACCTCCGCAGACTACGATGCAAAGGGATGAAAGATTAAAAAACATGAAAGGCAAGTTTTCAGTAGCAAAAGATGTTAAGGATAAGGTCATATTGTTGTTTGACGATGTTGTAACAACATCCGCCACAGTCAATGAATGTGCCAAGGTCTTAAAAATAGCAGGGGCAAGAAAGGTATATGTAGTTGCTGTTGCAAGGTCATTTTGGACATAAACATAACATTTTTTTCATCAAAACACACTAATCTCTGTTAAAATAAAAGACCGTGTCTTTGAATGAATACATAGAAAGATTCATACAATACTTGAGGGTTGAAAGAAACGCATCACCTCATACACTCAGGGCATATAGAAAAGACTTACAAGAATTTGCAGCCTTTGCAAATGTGAACCCACAGGACATTGAGATGCTTGATATAAGGGGATTTATCGCTGATAGGATTGTAAATGGTAAGTCAAAGACAACTGTTTCAAGAAAACTGGCTACATTAAGGTCTTTTTTGAGTTATTTATACAAAGAGGGTTATGTTAAGACAAATGTTGCAAAGTTAGTAAAGGCGCCCAAAACACCTAAACCTCTACCAAAATTTCTAAGCGTAGATGATGCCTTTATGCTTGTGCAATCACCTAATGGCATTGGGCATATTCCAGCAAGAGATAGGGCATTGTTAGAATTGATATATGCCGCTGGTTTGAGGGTTAGTGAGGTGCAAAATCTCAAGGTTGAGGACATAAATCTCAAAGAGGGTCTTGTGAAGGCAAAGGGTAAAGGCATGAAAGAAAGGGTTGTCCCCATCGGACAAAAGGCAATAGATGCAATAAGATCATACCTTGTAGAGAGGGTCTTATTGAAACGGAAAAAGGGCAATGAGCCAATAGATAGCCTTTTTTTAAACAGATTGGGCAAGGGCATTACTGAAAGACAGATTAGACGAATTGTGGTCAAATACGCAAGACTTGTAGGTATTCATGGTAGTATCGGCCCACATACCTTAAGACATACCTTTGCTACACACCTACTTACAGGTGGTGCAGATTTAAGGGTAATTCAGGAGATGTTAGGGCATTCCTCGCTTTCTACTACACAGAGATATACTCATCTTGACCTTGGACAGTTACTTGATGTTTACGATAAGTCTCACCCTTTGGCTGATACAACTATCAACGACAAGGATAAGAAATAAATTCCGTAGGAGGTTTAGATGTTTCATGGGACGACAATACTGTGCGTTTGCAAGGATAAAAAGGTTGCAATGGCTGGGGATGGGCAGGTTACACTTGGAAACACCATCTTAAAACACAACGCAAAAAAAACAAGAAAGATGTTTAACAATAAAGTGCTTGCAGGTTTTGCAGGTGCCACAGCCGATGCCTTCACACTCTTTGAAAAGTTTGAGGGCAAGTTGGAGTCATATCGTGGCAATATAAAACGTGCTGCAGTTGAACTTGCAAAGGAATGGAGAACAGATAAGATATTAAGAAGGCTTGAGGCATTGTTAATCGTGGCAGATGAAAATCACATCTTTATTATATCAGGTAACGGTGATGTCCTTGAGCCTGAAGACGGCATTGCAGCAATTGGCTCTGGTGGTCCTTATGCACATGCCGCAGCAAAAGCACTCTGTGAAAACACAGGACTATCTGTTGAAGAGGTCGTGATGAAGGCTATGAAGATTGCAAGTGAGATTTGCATATATACAAATAGCAATATATTCATAGAAACCTTATCTGCTGAAGATATCAAGACTACAAATTAAAATCATAGAGGAGAGATATGGAGAATCTTACACCAAAAAAGATAGTTGAAGAACTAAACAAATACATCATAGGGCAGGATAAGGCAAAAAAAGCGGTCGCTATTGCCTTAAGAAACAGGTGGAGACGAACCATGCTACCACAAGAACTAAAAGACGAGGTCTTACCAAAAAACATACTGATGATTGGACCAACAGGGGTTGGTAAGACAGAGATTGCAAGAAGGTTGGCGAGGCTTGCTAATGCACCATTTATAAAGGTTGAGGCATCCAAGTTTACAGAGGTAGGATATGTTGGCAGAGATGTTGAGTCAATGATTAGAGACCTAACAGAGATATCAATAAGCATGGTAAAGTCAGAACACATGGAAAGGGTGCAGGAAAAGGCGAAAAACTCTGCTGAAGAGAGGCTACTTGATCTGCTACTACCTTATCCAAAGACACAAAGGGCAACCAATGATTTAGAAGAAAAAGACAAGATAAACGAGACAAGGGAAAAGATGAGGGCACAACTCCGTGCAGGAAAGTTAGACAATAGGTATGTTGAGATAGAGGTTAAAGAAAAGATAATGCCTTTTGGCGTGATATCAAATGTTGCCCTTGAAGAGATTGAGATGAACCTCAAGGAAATGTTGGGTGGTCTATTACCTGAAAAATCAAAGAAAAAGAAGATTAAGGTTTCAGAGGCACTTCAAATCCTTACAACAGAAGAGGCAAATAAACTAATAGACATGGAAAAGATCACAAAAGAGGCAATTCAGAGGGTAGAACAAACTGGGATTGTCTTCATTGATGAGATTGACAAGATAGCCAGCAAAGGACATTCTCACGGTCCTGATGTTTCAAGGGAGGGCGTGCAGAGAGACCTACTGCCTATAGTAGAAGGTTCTACGGTAAATACAAAACATGGTGCGGTAAAAACTGACCATATTTTATTCATATCTGCAGGCGCCTTTCATATTGCCAAACCATCCGACTTGATACCTGAACTACAGGGAAGATTTCCGATTAGGGTAGAGCTTGAACCACTTGGCAAAGAGGACTTTAAGAGGATACTTACCGAACCAAATAATGCCTTAATCAAACAATACATAGCACTTCTTGAGACGGAAAGCGTAAGGTTAGAATTTACTGAAGATGCGATTGATGAGATAGCAGAGATCGCAGCAGTTGTAAACGATAAAACAGAAAACATAGGTGCAAGAAGACTCCATACTGTTATGGAGAAGATACTTGAGGATGTATCATTCAATGCCTGTGAGATGGTGGGTGTGACCGTTACAATAAATCGTCCTTATGTGATTGAAAAACTCCAAGAGGTTGTAAGAGACGAGGATTTAAGCAGATACATCCTGTGATATAGCATAAGCATCTTTTTACACTATCAATATAATCAGTAAAGGCTTTCTCAAGATGCAAAGATGCTTGGGATTGCAAGAAACACTCTTAGAAGCAGAATTGATATGCCACATTCAACAAATAGGACGGACGAAAAATAGATTCATAAATATCAACTTCTCATAAAAGTTCTCTATTTACCGCATATCCTTTGATGAGTTCAATCATCTCTTCAATCTTAAATGGTTTTGTAATGTATTTTTTTATACCAAGTGCCTTTGCTATCTGTTTATCAGCCTCTTGCCCTTTTGCAGACAATATCACAATATCCATCTTCCAGTGTGGTGGTTCGGTCTGAAGTATCCTGCAAAGGTCAAATCCGCTCATCTTTGGCATCATGATATCAAGTAAAACTAAATCAGGTGTCTCAGTCCTTATCTTATCTAACGCCTCTAACCCATTTTCAGCCTCTATTACCTCTATACCCATGTCTAAATCATCAACAATTTGGACAACGAGTTCCCTTATAAGTGGTTCATCATCAACTATTAGTATCTTCATCTTGACTACCAACCGTATTTTTAGTTGTAAGTGGTATTGAAAAATAGAATGTGCTACCCTTCCCTACCTCACTCTCTACCCACATCTTTCCCCCATGAGCCTCTACTATCTTTTTTGATATCGGAAGACCAAGCCCTGTCCCTTTTGGTTTGTTTGTTATCATATCACCAACCTGTCTAAACTTTTCAAAGATAGTTTCTTGCTCTTCTTTAGGTATCCCTATCCCCTCATCCTTTACGCTAACAACAATATCATCACCTGCCAATTCGGCATTACAAACTATCCTTCCCTTGTCTGTAAATTTTAGTGCATTTGATAAGAGATTGATTACTACCTGAATCAATCTCTCCCTATCTGCCCTCACAGTTGGCAAACCTAATTGTATGTTTATAAAACATGGAATACTTTTCTTCTCAAACAATGAAGACATGGCTTTATGTGCAGTGGTAATTACATCATCAATATGTATATAGTCAAAATTCCATGTAACCTTGCCAGATTCAAGTTTAGACATATCAAGTATATCGTTTATAAGAGAGGTTATCCGCTCGCCTTCAGAGAGTATTATCCCAAAATTACGATTTATCGTGCCTGATGCCTTTACAATCTTACTATCGTCCATATTAAGAGCGGGGATTATGACATCATTGAATTTCTTTTTTGCAATCTCTACAAAACCAAGTATTGATGTCAGAGGTGTCCTCAACTCGTGACTTACGGTAGTTATAAACTCTGTCTTTAGTCTATCAATCTCCTTCTCTTTTGTAATGTCTCTAATCAGTATGACTGAACCCAACAATCCCCTTGCATCAGAATCATCGGCGAAATTCTCCTTCTCAATCTTCTTTGCAGAGGCCAATCCTAAACGATTGTTTGGTAGATGTATCTCTGATGATATAACCTTATCAGACAATAGAGAATTTCTCGCCAGTATCTCTATGTCCTTACCAAGTGTGAATATATCCTTACCGATCATCTCAAATTCGGGTTTGCCAAAGATCTGGGATGCCGCTGGATTTAGGTGATTTATAACCCCATCTTTATCAACAACTATTAGGCCATCTGCCATGTTGTCAATTATCGTTGTAAGGTAAGAAAGCGTATCTTGAAGTTCCATGACTGCATCTTTAAGTGCATATTCATACCTATCAAATACCTCGTATGTGTTTTCAGCCATAGACTTCATCGTCTTTGCAAGAAGCCCTATTTCATCTTCAGACTTTATATCTATCTTAGCAGTAAAATCATGGGCCAAAAGTTTTTCTGAATAAACGATAAGTTTATTTAAAGGCTGTGAAATCTTATTAACCATAATATATGCCAAAACAACGCTCACAAAAAATATTGACACAAGGACGATAATCTGATTTATTAAAACAACCCACATCCTCTTTGTGATACTATCTTTATTCATCCCAACATTGACATATCCAATTGCCCCTTCTGTAATTGGTGCAACAATGTTTAGAAATCTACCCACACCTTCAATATTTATATCCGAAATCTCTGGCAGTTTTTCCTTGGTCTTTTCCTTGATTATAGGTGGTATTTGAGGTATAAATGTATGTGATATTATCTCCATATTTGAGTCCACTACAAAGACATAAGAAACCCCCTCAATCTCAAGAAACTGGTCAATCATAGCCTGAACAGTTGCAGAGTCAAGATTCAAGATAGTCTCTGCAGATGATGATGCTATGCTTTTAGCAATAGCCGTTCCTTTAGATTTGTATTCATCCTCAAGATTGCCATACAGATACCAACCTGAAAAAACAATTATCGTTATGAATACAATTATGAAAAGTATGATGATTCCAAAAAGCGTTTTCTTAAAGAGTTTTGAGAGTTTCATTTCTTCCACTTATCCCAGTTTTTTACAGGCACAAATTTACCATCTTCGTATTCTGTATAATATATCTTATGCAGTGCCTGATGCTCAGTAGGTGAAAACGATATCTTCTCATCTATCCCAATTGATACATTCTTCAATGACTCTGTAACCTTCTTGATGTTTTCTCGTTTTGGATTATTACCCATCCTTTTAAGGATTTCTACAAAGACCTTTGCATTTAGGAAACCCTCAAAACTTACAAAACTATACCTCAAAAACTTGTAATCACCTTCAATGAGTTCAGCAGGCGGCATGGGGTTGTATTTATCCATCAACTCTCTATACTGTCTAACCGCTGGAAGTGAGGTATCCTCATAACTTGGAACCACTTGAGAATTTACAAGATTGTGGGTGTACTTCTTGCCTTTTCTTTTTTCTTCATCCAAAAGAAGTTGTATCATAAATTCACTGCCTACAAAAGACACATTTGCAATTGGCACATCCAAACCTGCATCCCTTGCATCCCTTATAAAGGCAGCACATGCGGCATATGCACCTACAGATATTATTGCCTCAACCCCTGCTGACTGTAGGATATTGACCTGTGTCTTAAAACTGTCAGTGTATTTAGCCCCCCTCTTGTATGTTGCCTCACCAATTATCTTCAACCCATGCTTCTTGAAGGTCTTTCTAACTCCATCCCAGCCACTTCTACCATAGGCATCTGCCTGATAAAATATACCAATCCTTTTAATGCCCACCTTGATGAAGTTTTCCACAAGACCACCTGTCTCTTGCTCATACGAAGCCCTCAAATTAAACACATACTTATCGTATGGGGGTGTCCTATGTGGCAGTGCCCCTGTGAATGGGAAAAACAAAAAAAAGTGTTTGTCTTCAGAAGCCTTTAATATTGGAAGTATCCTTGCCACAGTGGGCGTCCCTACATAGTTAAAGAGTGCAAAGACCTTATCCTTCTCAATCAGGCGTATTGTGTTGTTTATTGTAGGTATAGGATTGTAACCATCATCATATGCCTTTATTACTATCTTTCTACCATTAACACCACCATTGTCATTTATGTAATCAAAATATGCCCTTGCACCCCTGTAAAGCTCTGTTCCTAAACCACCTGTAGGCCCTTTAAATGCTGCAGACATGCCAAGGACAATCGTGTTGTCATCAGTCTCAGCACTTGCAAAACAAGGTAAGAGGCAAAAAATGAAAATTAATATAGCCTTTAAAATTGAACCTGACACCTTTTTACCCCACCTCCTTCATCAACAATCCAAAGGAGTGTCTTGTTGTTTCGTCTGCACCAGTTTTTTACATCGTTTTCAAATGTAAGACAATCAGCCACAACCTCCAAAATATCACCCTTTTTCATCTTCAATGCCTTTATAGTCATTTGTATAGTAGGTTGAGGACACTTTAGCCCCCTTGCATCAAGTGTGATTACTGCCAATTTTTACCCTCCTCTAATCCTTCTATTATTCCTTGTATCTCTGATGTTATTTGTTTATCAGTAAAACCTTCTAAATCAATAGCCCTTGAGGGACATGATACTGCACACAAACCACACCCTTCACATAAAACATCTGATATGTCTATAGTGCCAGTCTCCATCAACTCTATAGCCCCATATGGACATTGATTTAGGCATATCCCACAGCGACTGCATCTATTATAATCCAATCTTGCAAAATGTAACGATTTTTTTATTTTATCGTCATATTTAAGTAACAAAAGTAGGTTTGATACCTCTGCAAGTGCATCTGTCTTTGTTTCTTCAAATGACATGGGTTCTTTTATACTCCCACATTTAATGATACCAGACACCTCATCTTGCAAAACCTCACCAGACATCATGGCTGGACATAAGACGACTATATCTGCTACAAAAATATCCTTTTTTACATTAATCAAAAGTCTTTGCCCTTTCTGTTTTATCCATATGTCCTTTATTGATTTAAACCTTAAAAAATGCACATTTTTGTCCTTCTTTGATTCTAAATATAGTTTATCTGCCTTTATCCCCGGCAAGACTAATTCCTTTATCAGGTGGGTGATAGACGCATTAGGCAATCTTTGCCTTATCAATCTATTAAACTTAAACGCATACTGACAACAGATCTTACTACAATGACTAACATACTCATCCTCAAGACTTCCAACACAGTGAATTATTAAAACCCTACGAGGTTTTTTACCTTTCTTTGTAAATATCTGACCTTTTGTAGCCCCTTCTGAATGGAGTATATCCTCAAACTCCATCGCTGTGTAAATATTTGGTAGCCTGCCATATCCAAGATTATCTATACTTGTGCAATCAAAGATATTAAAGCCAGTTGCCCAAAGGATTGAACCAACATGTAACTGTATCTCACTTCTTGTTGCCTCAAAATCAATTGTCCCCTCAACAGGACATGTTTCTCTGCAGAAGTTACACTCATCCCCTTTTATCCTGATACATCTTGTCTCATCAATCTCTGCAATGACAGGTTGTCTCTTGGGATCAATACTAATGCAGCCCACCGGACAGACATCTACACAAGCAAAACACCCAATGCACCTTTTTGGGTTTATGTAATTTGGGTTTAGGAGCACCTTGACAAAGAGATTGCCAAGTCCGCCTTTAATGCTTAAGACTTGAGCATTGCTCAAGAGGTCAATCGTCTTACTGTTTATGACTTCATCAATAAGGGGATGAACAAGACATGGAGCACACTCAAGATTTGGAAATAGCGTCTCAAACCTTGATATACGACCTCCTAAGTATCTTTCTCTGTCCAACAAAAAAACCTTCCTGCCTAAATTAGAAAGTGTAAGTGCTGCAGTAATACCAGCAATGCCAGCACCCACTACCAAAACATCAGGACAGATGCTTATTTCCCTTTCTTTTAATGGTCTTTGATGTCTTAATCTCTTAAGTGCACCTAAAAAAAGTGCATATATCTTCTTTGTTGCCTCTGTTTTATCGTCTGTAACCCATATTACTTGCTCTCGGATGTTGACGATGTTTATCAGATAGGGGTTAAGTCCTGCTTCTTTGAGTATGTCTTCTAAATACTGCCCCTTAAATCTTGGTGAGCAACCCAAAATTATTAAACCATCTACAGGTTGTCTTTTGATAAGGCTTATGAGATATTCTTTAGTGTCATCTGCACATACTAAACCAATGGTCTCAAACCATACAACATCTCCAAGAGATGATATCCTGTCTTTAAGGGCATTTGTATCAATCTGCTGAGAAATCTGTCCGCCACAGTCACAAAGTATGACCCCTACATTCATAACCTACCTTTATTAGATTCAGACAACAAATTACAGTGAATGCCAAAATCTTCCCGTCCTTTACTAACCTTTCCTCCAATCCCCTTGAGTTAAGTTTAAGTGTTCCCCTCTTTATTAAAGAGGGGATAAGGGAATTATCTTTTGCTACTTACTACCTTTTTGACCTCACAAACTCTGCAGCCTTTTGTCCTGCAATACGACCAAATGTGATGGTTTCAGATATTGAGTTTCCACCTAAACGATTAGCACCATGGACACCACCTGTCACCTCACCTGCTGCATAAAACCCCTTTATAGGCTTGCCGTCCTTATTGATTACCTTTGTTTCTGTATCAATCTTTATGCCACCCATCGTGTAATGAATGCCGGGCATGACCTCAATGGCATAAAACTTGGCGGTCTTTAAAGCCCTTGGCATATCAGGTCTCTTAAACTCTGCATCATTCTTTGCCTCAACAGCCTTATTGTAGGTTGAGATTGTATCTTCAAGAACATCTGATGGGATCTTGAGCTTATCTGCTAAATCCTTTATTGAATTGCCTTCAACAACAAGATTAAGATGAAAATATCCCTCAATCTGTTTGAGGCTCTTTCTAATCCCTTCATCAAATACCAAAAATGCAGTCTTACCTGTCTGCTTGAGTATTGCAGCAGAGCAGGCATCCCTTGTAGTAATCTCGTTGACAAACCTCTTACCTTCTCTGTTAACAAGTATAGCACCATTGCCCCTTACTGCCTCTGTGATGAGAATCCTGCTACCAACCGCAACGGTAGGATGTATCTGAATCTCTTTCATATCAACAAGTTGTCCACCTGCCTTCTCACCTAACTGCATACCATCCCCAGTAGCACCGGGTTGGTTAGAGGTGGTCATCCCTTTATATGCTGGTTGATAATAGGCAACCATCTCGGGATTTGCTGAAAAGCCCCCTGCTGTTAGGATAACTGCCTTTGAGTTTATCCTATAAAGCCCGCTGTGTTTACCTTCAACCAATACACCTGTTATATTGCCTTTTTTGTCTTCAAGTATCTTTACAACCCTACTATTGATGCGGATGTCTATGTTTCTCTTGGTTGCATTTTCCTTTAATACCTGTGTAATGTGGGCACCTACAGCAGCACCACCTTTAGGCCTATGACTTCTATTAACACTTGAACCACCCAATCTCCCCACATCACTAAGATCTGCTCCTAATTCAGTAAGCCACTCAACTGATTTAGCAGAATGGTCTGCAAGTATCCTAACAAGTGCAGGATCATTCTGTCCCTTTCCGCCTTTCATGGTGTCTTCATACATGATATCAGGCGAGTCATTTATCCCCTTTTCCTTTTGGAATTTTGTGCCTGCTGCATTCATACCACCAGCTGCAAGTTGGCTATTACCACCTGTGATGGGCATCTTTTCAAGTAGTATTACCTTTGCCCCCTTGTCATGTGCGGTAATTGCTGCGGAAAGACCAGCTGCGCCACTGCCTACAACTACTATGTCGGTCTTTTCGGTCTTTATGCCTTTTGGAATCTCTTTTATCTCTGGTAATTTAATTGATGGAAGGGGTGCTGAAACAGTGCCTGCTGGTATCTTGATATCAAAATTGTGACAACTAAGACAATATGTGGTGGAGGGTTTATGACCATGATGACATGTAGTGCAGTTTATATCACCTAAATGTGATTTGTGAGGATTTATCTCATGCTTTGATTTCTTTGACAGGGTTGACAGATTGCCATGGCAGACAACACACTGTTTATTCGGTATCGCCTCATTATCATCCACCTTTACCTTTTTGCCTTTTTCATGGCAAGAGGCACATTGAAGTCCTTTTGCCTTGTGAACATCAGCAAGCACAGGATCTTTAGAAGCCTGCTGCCCATAAGATACAGCAAAACTTACAAACAACAAACACAACACCATTAAAAAAACCAATACCCTACCTTTCATCTTTTAAGCCCTCCTTTTTTATTTATCCCTTAAAAAATCTAAACAGTCTTGCATATCCTTTGGCAACTGGGATTGAAAACCTAATCCTTGACCTGTTATCGGGTGTGTAAAAGCCAAGTATTCTGCATGAAGCATCTGTCTTTGCAGTGTGTATGTCTTTTTTCCTTTCATTATCTGCATCTTTTTGCCATATACCTTATCACCCAATACAGGATGTCCTATTGATGCCATATGCACCCTGATTTGATGGGTTCTCCCAGTGCCTAATTTTATACCCAAGAATGTGGCATTTTCAAATCCCTCAATTACCCTCCAAGTTGTTATTGCCTCTTTACCCCTTTTAGTTTTTATAGACATCCTCTTTCTGTCGTGTTCCGACCTTCCAATGTGGTAGCAGATTTCACCCGTGTCAGCCTTAATCCTGCCATAAACTATACACTTATAAAGCCTCTCAATCTGCCTCTTTTTAAAATATTCAACAAGCTTGTAGTATGCTGAATCATCAATAGCCACAACCATCACACCAGAAGTATCCATGTCAAGGCGATGAACAACACCCGGTCTTAAAGGTAGTCCAGCATTAGCGAGTTTTCTACAGTGATAGTAGACTGCATTAAGAAGAGTCCCTGATTTATGACCAATACAGGGATAAACAACCATACCAGCAGGTTTGTCAACAACAACGATATAGTCATCTTGGTAATGTATCTTTATATCAAGGGGTTCTGGTAATAATGTGGTTTCTTGCTGTATTTCAGTAATGATGCTGATCTTATCACCAGTTTTTGGTTTGTAACTACAGTAAACTGCCTTGTTGTTGACCGTTATCTTCTGTGTCTCAATGAGTCTTTGTATGGATGAACGGGTTTTACCTGTTTTCTCGGCAAGAAAGACATCTAATCTTTTAGGTCTATCCTCCAAACTTACAAAGATATGTTGAATTTCCGTATCATGAGACATGTTTTATTTTTGTTTCTTTGTGGTTGTTTCAAAGAGCCCCTTTACCTCATCCATAAACTCGTTGACATCCTTAAACTGCCTATAAACAGATGCAAACCTCACATAAGCGACCTTGTCTGTATCTCTTAGATGTCTCATGACCTCTTCACCTATCCATGAACTGTTGATCTCCTTTTTACCTAAATCAATCATCTTTGTTTCAATTGCCTTCTGGATGCCTTCAAGCACTTCAAAGGTTATAGGTCTCTTTTCGCAAGCCTTTTTAAGCCCAATCATGATCTTGTTTCGGTCGTAAGGTTGGCGGGTGCCGTCTTTCTTGATAATCAAAGGATAAGGGTCTTCTACCCTTTCATAAGAGGTGAATCTCCCCTTGCATTTCAGACAAAGTCTTCTGCGTCTTATGACATCACATTCTTTTGTAGTACGAGAGTCAATAACCTTGTCAGATGTGTTACCACAAAAGGGACACTTCATTATCTATAGATTGGAAAGTTTTCACACATCTTCTTGGACTTTTCCCTTATTGATGCAAGCATTGAATCAGAGGCTCTGTTTTTGATGGCATCTGTAATCATCTCTGAAATCTCTTCCATCTCTTTTAGTCCAAATCCCCTTGTTGTCACGGATGGTGTGCCTAATCTGATGCCACTTGTTATGGTTGGTGGTTTTTGGTCATATGGTATTGCATTTTTATTGACAGTAATGCCTGCCTTATCAAGTGCTATCTCAGCCTCACTACCAGTAACATCCATCCTCGTCAAATCAACGAGCATGAGGTGATTATCAGTGCCTCCTGATACTATACTAAACCCCCTTTTTGTCAGGTTATCAGAAAGAGCCCTTGCATTTTGAATGACATTTTTTTGATATTCTTTAAACTCTGGTTTCAATGCCTCGTTAAACGCAACAGCCTTTGCTGCGATTACATGTGATAGTGGCCCCCCTTGAATGCCCGGGAAGAGTGCCTTATCTACCAATTTTGCGTATTCAGATTTGCACATTATAAAACCACCCCTCGGACCACGCAGGGTTTTATGAGTAGTGGATGTTACGAAATCTGCATAAGGTATAGGGGAAGGATGTAGTCCTGCAGCTACAAGACCAGCGATATGAGCAATGTCTGCTAACAAATATGCCCCAACTAACCTTGCAATATCTGAAAATGCCTTAAAATCTATTATCCTTGAATACGCACTCGCTCCAACTACTATCATCTTTGGTTTGTAGGTCTCTGCAAGTCTTGTAACCTCATTCATATCAATAATGCCTGTCTCTTTGTCAACACCGTAGAAAAAGGTCTTGTAAATCATTCCTGTAAAATTAACTGGAGAGCCATGAGAAAGGTGTCCACCATGGCTGAGTTTCATGCCAAGTATGGTATCACCGGGTTTGAGCACTGAGAAATATACCGCCATGTTTGCCTGTGTGCCAGAATGAGGTTGGACATTCACATGCTCTGCATTAAAGAGCCGCTTTGCCCTTTCAATTGCAAGCGTTTCAACAACATCGGCAAACTCACACCCACCATAATACCTCTTTGATGGATAACCTTCAGCGTATTTATTGGTAAATACCGAACCTTGAGCCTCCAATACTGCCTTACTTGCATAATTTTCTGATGCAATGAGTAGTATCTTTGTCTCTTCCCTTTCAGTCTCGTTTTGTATTGCGTTATAAATATCTGGGTCTGATATCTTTATTGCACTAAAGTCCATCTTTGCTTTATCTCTCCTCTATAGGTTTTATCTTGTTAAGCCTCATAATGTGTCTTCCACCCTCAAAATCAGTTGAAAGCCAGACCTTCAATATCTCCTTTGCAAGGTCTTTACCAATAACCCGTCCACCAAGTGCAAGGATATTTGCATCGTTATGAAGTCTTGACATCTTTGCTGAGTATAAATCATTACAAAGTGCAGCCCTCACAGATGGAAACTTATTGGCAACTATACTCATTCCGATACCTGTGCCACAAATGAGAACCCCTCTATCGACATTCTTATTAGACACCTCCAATGCAACCTTCATCGCATAGTCGGGATAGTCCACAGATTGTGTGTTTTGTGGTCCATAATCAATACAGGTATGACCAAACTCATCAATGATAACAGCCTTTAAAACCTCTTTCATCTCAAAACCTGCATGATCTGATGCTATTGCTATCTTCATAATTTACAATCAGGTGCCTTGATTTTATTCTTTATTTTATCAAAAACTCAAGTATTGCCTTTGCAGTGTGCAATCTGTTTTCTGCCTGATCAAATACCTTGCTTTGCTGCCCATCAATGACCTCATCTGTTATCTCAAGTCCTCTATATGCTGGTAAGCAATGAAGCACTATGGCATCCTTCTTAGCATGGCTCATAAGTGTTGAGTTAACCTGAAAGTCTTTCAGTATCTCAATCTTTTTATCCTTATCACCTTCTTGCCCCATGCTCACCCAGACATCAGTATAAACCACATCAGCATCCTTTACAGCCTCAAACGGATCTGCCGTAATCCTTATGTCTCTTTTGAATTTCTCCTGTATCTCCTCTATTACATTGGAATCTGGATTATACTCTTCGGGACAAGCAAGTACAAGTTCGATATCGGCATAGGCACAAGACTGTATTAGTGAGTTTGCAACATTATTGCCATCACCAACATATGCCAACTTGATGCCTTTTAAACTTCCCTTAAACTCCTTAATTGTCATCATGTCCGCTATTGCCTGACACGGATGATACATATCCGATAGACCATTTATAACAGGGATAGTTGAGCATTCAGAAAAGGTCTGTATTGTCCGATGAGACAAGACCCTAAATACGATACCATCAAGATACCTTGAAAGCACCCTTGAGGTGTCCTGCAATGTTTCACCCCTGCCTATTTGCATCTCCTTTGGATTTAGGTTTACAGTGTTACCTCCTAACTCATATATAGCCACCTCAAACGAGACACGAGTTCTTGTGGAAGGTTTTTCAAAAAACAAACCAATGCTCTTATTTTTGAGAGGTTTTTTATTCTTATATCTTCTGTGTTTGTATGCAAGCGAACGGTCAATAATATCCATAAACTCATCTGCTGTAAGGTCAAGGATGGTTGTAAAATGCCTATTCATCATAATAATTCTCCAATATATCTCTTAAGTTTTCAATGAGGATATCAATATCAGGTTCTTCAATAATTAGAGGAGGGGCAAATCTTAAGACATTCCCGGCAGTAGAATTTATCAATAAACCCCTTTTTAGGCAATTAGAGACTATCTTGTTACAATCAACACTCATCTGTAACCCTAAAAGTAGTCCCAGTCCCCTCGCCTCTGTGATGTAAACAGGGAAATCTTCAGCCAATTCCTTGAGCTGATTTAGAAAATACATCCCCATGTTTTTACAATGCTCAAGTAGATATCCATCCTCTAATATTGTCTCAAGTGTAGCAAGAGCAGAGGCACAAACCAAAGGATTACCACCAAATGTAGATGCATGATTACCGGGTGAAAACGCTGAAGCCACCTTGTTAGTGCACAACATTGCACCAATAGGCACGCCTCCTCCCAAACCCTTTGCAATAGTCATAATATCAGGAGTAATCCCAAAATGCTCATGAGCAAAAAGCCTGCCTGTCCTACCCATACCTGTTTGCACCTCATCAAGTATAAGTAGGATGTCATTCTTGTCACACATATCCCTTACTTTTTTGAAGTAATCATCAGATGGTATGTTGACTCCGCCCTCACCCTGCACAGGCTCTAATAGGATGGCACATGTTCTATGTGTTATAGCCTCTTGTATAGCATCAACATTATTAAAAGGGACATACCTAAAACCCTGTAAAAGTGGCTCAAAACCTTTTTGAAATTTTTCTTGACCTGTTGCAGTAATAGTCGCTATTGTCCTTCCATGAAAAGAACCAAATGCCGTAATTATCTCGTATCTATCATCTCCGAACCTCTCCTTTGAGTATTTTCTTGCTAATTTTATTGCTGCCTCATTTGCCTCAGCACCAGAATTACAAAAAAAGACCTTATCTGCAAATGAATGCTTTACGAGTTGTTTCGCAAGTTTAATCTGAGGTTCAATATGATAAAGGTTTGATACATGAATGAGCCTCTGTGCTTGCTTTTGTATAGCAACCACTACCTTACGATGACAATGTCCTAAAACATTTACAGCCACACCACCAACAAAATCAATATATTCTTTACCATCTAATGAGTAAACACGAGTGCCCCTGCCTTTGATTAAGACAACAGGTTGTCTGTTGTATGTATTTAACAAGTATTTAGACGATTCCTCAATCAGTGAACGCATCTCCATAAGACAGAAATATTAACATAGAGGTTTGTAGATAGGCAATTTTAAAGAAGAAAATTTAGAATTAGACTAATTTCTTTCATACTGTGTAATCAGTGTATCATAACCTTCTTGAGCAAGTCTTTCTGCTGTTAGTCTAACCTCGTCTTTGTCTTTAAATACACCAAGCCTTACCCTGTGGAATTTAACGCCGTTTATGAATACCTGCGATATATATACATCCTTGTATCTCAGATCCAACGCCTGTTTTAACCTTTTAGCATTTGCCTCCTCTCTAAATGAACCAATCTGAATGGTCATCAGACCAGATGTTATGCTACCTCTCACGACCTTGACATACCTCAAGTCCCTTGCAAATGGTTCAATATCTACAGGGCCTACACCAAGTCCAATAAAGTTTATCTCCTTTGCAGTTGCATAAGACATATCCAAATCTCTACCCTGAACAAAAGGCCCCCTGTCATTTACAGTGCATTGTGTAGTCTTGTTGTTATAAGGATTTGTAACCCTCAACATCGTCCCAAATGGGAACTCCTTGTGGGCACAAGTAAGGGCATACATGTTAAATTGCTCTCCTGATGCAGTCGGTCTTCCATGAAAGTCCTTACCATACCACGATGCTATAACCCTTTGTTTGATGCCCTCAACCTTTTCTAAATCTCGTGGTGGTTCTTTATCAGGTGGTCTTGGTGGTATTGGTCTTTCATCAGGTGGAGGGGGAATATATGGTGGAGAAGGAGGCCTCTTTACAGGGGCACAGGATGAGATAAGAACAACAAAAAATATAAGGAAAATGCCTAAAAAAGTTATCCTCTTTAAAATTAATGACTCACTTAAAAACACTGCTTACCCTTTACGCATAAGTCTCTTTTGAAGTGAGTCAAAATATGTGTAGATTACTGGCGTTATGTATAATGTAAGGATTTGTGAGAAAATCAGTCCACCTACCACTGCAAGACCAAGACTTCGTCTGACTTCTGCACCCGGACCAATCCCAATGGCAATGGGTAGCGTCCCCATGAGTGCTGCCATTGTCGTCATCATTATAGGCCTAAACCTGATGAGTGCACCCTCATAGATTGCCCTTTCAGCATCAAGGTTGTGCCTTCTTTGTGCATCAAGTGCAAAGTCTATCATCATTATTGCATTTTTCTTTACAATCCCTACAAGGAGTATCACCCCCACAAATGCATAGATATTTAGGTCTTTGTTGAAGATTAGTAAAGTGACAAGTGCACCAAAACCTGCAGAGGGCAATCCTGAGAGTATCGTCAGAGGATGTATGAAACTTTCATAAAGTATCCCAAGAACAAGATAAATGACCACAATAGACAGGATTAATAATATCCACAGTCCTTTTGTTGATTCCTGAAATACCTGTGCACTTCCTTGAAATGCATAACTTACATTTGCCGGCAGCACCTCTTTTGCTGTCTTGTCAATCAGTGATACCGCATCACCGAGTGCCACATTTGGTGATAGATTAAAGGATAGTGTGACCGCAGGTAGTTGACCAACATGATTTATGGAAAGTGGCCCTACACCCTTTTTGATCTCAGCAACTGAATACAAAGGCACAAGGCTTCCATTTGACGAACGGATATACAGCATTGACAATACTGAAGGTTCTGTCTGGTATTTTGGATCAAGTTCAATGATTACCATGTATTGATTGTCAGGGGCATATATAGTGGAAATCTGCCTTGAACCATAGGCTGAATAAAGCGCATCCTCTATTTGATGTGCAGTCACCCCCATAGATGCAGCCTTTTGTCTGTCTATCACCACATTTATATATGGATTTTTAATCTGCAAATCTGTGGTTACATCCTGAAGCTCTGGTGCCCTCTTTAGCCTCTCTTCAAGGGCAGTTGCCCCTGAATAAAGTGTCTCTATGTCTGTGCTTAGTAATGATACCTGATACAGACTTTTCGTAAGCCTACCGCCAATCCTCACTGTTGGGGGATTCTGTAAAAAGACTTGAATGCCAGGATGCCCCTGTAATTTAGGTCTTAGCTGCTGGACTACCTCATCTGCATTGAGTTTTCTCTCTGAACGAGGCTTTAGTCTGATTATTATCCTCCCAGTATTGCCCGTAAGGTTGGGACCTCCCACGCCTACACTCGAGGTAAAGCCAGCAACATTTGGGTCTTTTCTGATTATCTCCGTTATCTCCCTTTGGTATTGCACCATTGCATCAAAGGAAATGTCCTGTCTTGCCTCAGTAAATGCAAAAAGTTGCCCCGTATCATCACTTGGTAAAAACCCCATCGGGATAATGTTAAACATGTATATTGTGGCTATGAGTATTGCAAAAAAGACAAACATCACAAAACGCTTCCTTTTAATACTATAATTAAGGCTAACCTCATACAGAGTGCGCATCCTTTCAAACAAATCCTCAAGAAATTTAGTAAACCTATTTTCCTTTGACTTTGTATCATGAGATAAAAATCTACGAGACAACATGGGTGTGAGGCTTAATGATATGAATCCTGATATCAATATTGCCATGCTAATCGTAACTGCAAATTCGTTTAATAATCTGCCAAGTAATCCCCCCATAAACAACACAGGTATAAACACCGCAACTAATGAAAGCGTCATTGAAAGTATCGTAAAACCAATCTCCTTTGAACCTTTAAGGGCAGCCTCAAAGGCACCAAGTCCGCTTTCTTTGTGCCTGACTATGTTTTCAAGCATCACGATAGCATCATCAACCACAAATCCCACAGAGAGTGTAATTGCCATAAGAGAAAAGATATTTATGCTAAAACCCATAAGATACATAAAGGCAAAGGTTCCAATGATTGATAACGGCAAGGCAAGGCTTGGTATTACCGTTGCTGAAAAACTCCTCAAAAAAAGGAATATCACCATTACCACAAGTGCTATTGTAAGCAGTAGGGTAAACTTCACTTCAGATACGGATTCTCTGATGGATATTGTCCTATCAAAATGGACATCCA
>JAOAGP010000069.1 GCA_026415695.1 Thermodesulfovibrionales bacterium
TATCTGAATTCTTTAACACAAAGGAAAACATAGACACTATAGAAACCCTGAAGGCTTTGGGATTAAGGTTAACAAACCCAGATTTTGAGGACAAAAGACCAAATGCTGATGCAAAGACCTTCGTCATTACTGGCACACACCCGATTCCAAGGTCAGAGATAAAGGAGATGATACAAAAGGCAGGACACAAGGTAGTTGAGACTGTTAGTAAAAAAACAGATTATGTTGTTGCTGGTGTTGACCCTGGTTCAAAACTCACAAAGGCAAAGACACTGGGTGTCAGGATTATAGATTTTGAAGAATTAAAGCAAATCCTCCATCCATCAAAACACACACAAGAAAAACTCTTTTAGACAGGAGGGTATGATATGCAAAGGCAAAAGATAGACATAGCAGAGATAAAAGAACTTGCATCAAGATTTACGCTGAAGGATTTAGAATGGTGCATTACCCAGCAGATTGAGGCGGGAGAAAACATCTGCAAAAAGACAGGCGATCACATGGAGATTATAAATGAACTCGCAAAGGCAAATTTTGTAAGAGAACTTGTGGAAAAAGGCACCCCTCTAAACGAAGCAATAAGGGAATTAGCAAGAAGGATTAGGGCTTTTAAAGAAAATACTGAAGACAAAACAGGACAATAAACTTGAACCACATAATTGATTTTCACACCCACGCTTTCCCAGATAGCCTTTACATAAGGGCTATGAGTAAACTCACTGAGCATGCAACTGTGAAGGCATATCTTGATGGAAGCCTCACTTCGTTATTAAAATCTATGGACACTGCTGGCATATCAAAAAGTGTGCTTTGTAACATTGCTACTCGTTCTGGTCAGTTTCAGTCCATCATATCATGGTGTAAGGAGATACAATCCCAAAGGATAATCCCTTTGCCTTCAATACATCCTGCTGATGAACAATGGGATAGAAGGATATCAGAGATCGCGAATGAAGGATTTAAGGGGATAAAACTCCATCCTTATTATCAAGATTTTGTGATTGATGCAAAGGAAATGATTCCAATATACAAAAGATTAGCACAAGAGGATTTATTTTTGGTCATGCACACAGGCTTTGATATTGCTTTTGATAGGATAAGGATAGCGGATCCGATAAAGGTTATCAATCTGCTAAATGAGGTCCCTGATTTAAAACTCATCACCACACATTTTGGTGGTTGGGATGACTGGGAAGAGGTGGACAAGCACATCATCGGGAGGAAGATATACATGGAGATTTCCTTTAGTCTTGAGATACTTGATAACAAGGTTGCCGAGTCAATGATTATGAGGCATCCTTCAGAATACATACTTTTTGGAACTGATTCACCTTGGACAGACCAGATTCAAGCAGTCAACAAGGTTAAATCACTAAACATTCCTGATTTTATAAAGGAAAAGATAACCTATAAAAATGCTCTACGATTACTACATCTGTCATGATCACAACATTTACTTTAAAATGTTATAATAATCTTCATGAAGACAATTACAATAAGCAGATTTGAAGATATAATAGATGTTTTGAGGGAAAATCCTCAGTGGCGTGAAGAGATGCGCGCTTTGATATTATCAGAAGAATTGCTGACCCTTCCTACAAAGTTTGATTATTTTGTAACACATGAGTTTGTTCCATTGAAAAAAAAGGTGGATAAAATAGAATCGGATGTAGAGATACTCAAACAAGATGTTGAAATTCTCAAACAAGATGTTGAAATTCTCAAGCAAGATGTTGAAATTCTCAAACAAGATGTAGCAATTCTGAAACAAGATGTTGAAGTGCTCAAACAGGATGTTACAATTCTAAAAAAGGATGTGCAGGGTTTAAAGGTTGATGTTGCATCCCTGAAAGGAGAGAGTTTTGAGTTAAAGATCCGGGATAGGGCTGCAACATTTTTTGGCAAACTTTTAAGAAGGACAAAGGTGATAACAGGAGAAAAACTCGTAGATATCCTTGATGATGCAGTAGAGGCGAAGAAGATATCAGATACCGAAAGAGACGATGTTTTAAATATAGATGTGGTAGTAAAAGGTAAGATGAAAGACAGCGGAAAAGACATCATACTTGTAGGTGAGATATCTGTAACCGTTGACATAGAAGATGTAGAAAGGGCAAAGACAAGGTCTGAAATCTTAGCCCGCGCATATAATCAAGAAGCGATTGGAGTAGTTGTTGGCAAAGAAATTACCGAAAAGGCAAGACAAGTAGCTAACGAGATGGCAGTGTTGGTTTTATAACTAACCTTTAATCCCTTACAAAAATTATCATTCAGGTTTTCCCCTATTCCTTACTTATAGTAAAAAAATAATTGGTTGTTTTTTATGTTAAAATATCCCATGCCGAAGTGGCGGAACTGGCAGACGCGCTAGGTTCAGGGTCTAGTAGTCGTAAGGCTGTGCGGGTTCAAATCCCGCCTTCGGCATTACATCAACTGCATGTAATTCATAAAACATTATCTCAAATTGTGGGCGAACGGGTGTGTTCGCCCACATAAATAATCTATATCCTATACTGCAACTGCCATCTGAAGAAGAGGGCATTCTTTGCGTTGTCGTTATAGAAACTCTTTGGAATGAAGTATTCTGCCTGTAAAAATCCGTCTAAATTCTTATTAAACTTGTGGGTGAGCATCGCTTGAAGCATATGCCCTCTCCCCTTGCCACTATTTGAAAACATTGCAGGATTTAGACCTGATGTAGCCTGATCTGCGCCAAGGTAACTATATGCTGCAGACATCTTTGTGTTGTCAGTAAATGAAACCTTTGCCTCTGCCTTATAGATAAGCATGTTTGTCCAATAACCAGGTATCGGGCCTCCGTCTTTGACAGTCTCATTTATAAGGGTGTAGATGATAAGTTCATTCCAGTATGGAGCCCTTGAAAATAGTGGGTTCCAGCCCTCGTGTTTAGGGGTTGATGGATCATCACCAGAAAGATATACAAATCCTAACTCAAACTCTGGTTTTAGTGTTATGTCAGGATACTTTCTTCCAACAAATATGTAACCACCATTTGCCCTTCTATCTCTCCCACCATCATATTCACCAAACTGATGAGCAAACTCCCCTTTTACAGTCCATCTGTTTTGGCTAAACACTGCCCTTGCACCAATTGTATTTATCTTTAGTTTTGGAGTGGTTCCAAATGCCTGTTCTATTTTGTAGATGTAGTAAGGCTCAACATTAAATGTATCCCCAATCTTGTTTTTTGAATAAAGGACATAACCTTGCTCGTTTGATGCCGTTAGTTGCTTCTTGTTGCCGGGATGTAAAACTGGTAGATAAGTATCAGTCCAAGTATCTGTAATATAGACAAAATCAAGGGAATTGTTTTTTGTTATCCTCCAAGTTAACCTCAAGGCATTGAAGTAAAAGGTTCTTGAGCCATCACCCGGTGTGCCGTCAAGGAGCAAAAAGCCTTCACCAAAGGCATCAGGGCCTAAAAAGTCCTGTCTTCCAAGCCTAATATCCACAGGCATGCCAAAGATATTTTTGAAATCGGCATAGATGTTATCAAAGATTATCTCGTCCTCATCAAGTTTATCCCCTTTTGCATTGACCCTATAGCTTCCAATCTGGTATTTTGGCTCTGTTGTGAGTTTTGTATATAAGGTTATGTCTTGATTAAATGACGCTTTGCCCCATAAAGATGCCCTCAGTCTAAAAAAGTCCCTGTCTTTTGCACTCGCAGATGTCAGTGTATCAAGTGCAACTACATTGTCCCAAACCTCTTGTCTTAACCTAAAAGATGCTCCGAAGTCTGTCTTTACCTCTGCATATACAGAGGTTGCAAATACCAACATCAAGACAACAGACAACATTACCACTGCCTTTCTCATGTTCCCCTCCTTATTTTGATGAGTTGATAAGCAATGTCTTTAACATCCTAAATACGCCTTCTTGATCCTTTCATCATTTAAGAGTGTAGATGCCAACCCCTCTTTTACCATCCTGCCTGATTCTAATACAAATGCGTAGTGAGACATCCTAAGAGCAGAACGGGCATTTTGCTCAATCAGCAAAATACTCATAGACTGCTCATTTAGATACTTCAAAACGGTGAATATCTCTTTTACCAAGATTGGTGCAAGCCCCATAGAAGGCTCATCCAACATCAAGAGTCTTGGTTTTGACATCAAAGCCCTACCAATTGCAAGCATCTGCTGTTGTCCACCGCTTAAAGTCCCAGCAATCTGTTTTTGTCTGTCCTTAAGGATTGGAAAGAGTTCATAAACTTCTTCTGCCCTTTTTCTTACCTCTTTTCTTCCAATATCCCTGAAAAAGGCATAGGCGCCTAAATAAAGGTTGTCCTTTACTGTTAAGTGGCTAAACAGCATCCTTCCTTCAGGGACAAGGGTAATTCCTAATTTTACAAGTTCATGTGTTTTGTAGGATAAAATATTTTGCCCGTTGTATAACACCTCTCCCTTTAAAACAGGCACGATGTTCATAATACAATTAAGAAGGGTTGATTTCCCAGCACCGTTTGCGCCTATTATGCACACAATACTCTTTTCTGAAAAAGAGATACTGACATTCTTTAGTGCCACTATACCACCATATGCGACCGTAATATCTTTCAGTTCTAATAACATACTGCCTCGTCACCTAAATAGGCATCTATGACTAATTGATTGTTACTGATGTCTTGAGGAGTGCCTTCAGCAATCTTTTTGCCAAAATCAAGAACCACTATGCTATCTGATATGTCCATTACTAATCTCATATCATGTTCAACGAGTATTATTGTGATACCCTTTTGATGTTTTAGTTTTTTTATAAATTCGGACAACTCTGCAGTCTCAACCTCATTTAATCCTGATGCCGGTTCATCAAGAAGCAATAATTTTGGCTCAGTAGCCAAAGCCCTACCAATCTCAAGTATCCTTTCCTCGCCAATAGGTAGGCTTGATGCCTTTTCGTTTTTTTTGTCATAAAGCCCGATAAACCTTAATATCTCCTCACTATCTTTGACTATCTGCCTTTCTTCTGCCTTTGCCTTTGGCAGTCTAAAACCACAGGATAACAAACCGCTTTTTGTTCTTACATGTCTGCCAACCATTATGTTTTCAATCACTGACATATTTCCAAACAATTCAACATGCTGAAATGTCCTTGA
>JAOAGP010000018.1 GCA_026415695.1 Thermodesulfovibrionales bacterium
CCTGTTAAGATATTTTTTAGTTGGACTTGGCACATCTTCAAGTTTTTTAACCCCTTTTAAACCCTCAAGCACATGGTATGCCTTTGCACCTTGTTTGATGAACTTAGACTTACAACCCATACAGTAGGTAAGGATAGTTGACTGTTTTACTGCATGTTCTTTGTTTAAATACTTACTACCCATGATAGCCTCTTTGGTAAATGAATTAGACAAATCAGGATTTAAATGGTGTAATCCCCCACCTAATCCGCAACAACTTGGCAGTTTGTTTGCCTGTATATTGTCAGTATTAGGCATTATGACTTTAGCCTTGTCTTGAACATCTTTAAATCTAAAGGATGGACACGGATGATGAAGGACAAAGTCCATTGGCAATTCTGATAAGTCCTCCCTTTCTAATACCTCAAATATATGTTTAACCGTGATGCCTTGTAAATACTTGCTTAAGACCTTTGTGCAGTTTCCACAACCCGTGATAAGTTCTTTGACACCTCTACCTTCAAGGCTTTTTTGGATTTGTGAAATAGAATTTTGAACAGTCTCAAGATCCCCCATCTGATAGCAAGGGTCAAAGCAGCAATCAAGGATAAGCCCTACTGGTTTATTTAATCTCATTGAGAGTGATTTGATAGATGCCTTCACAATCTCAGGGCTTACACCTGCAAGCCCACAACCAGGCCAAAAGGCAATCTCACAATTACAATAATGTTTAAATGGAAATTTATGACCACGATTAGCAAATGCCCTTGATGTATTTAGGGCATTTGTCACCCTTTGAGAAACATTGCCCGACTGTAGTATCAAATGTTTCCTTGTATGGATTGCTTCTGAAGGTGTAAGTTTAAAAGGACAAACCACTGTGCAAGCACCACAGTTTGTGCATTCAAAGACAGTGTTGTAGTTTGTTTTTAATATCTCATCAGGGTTTCCGTATCTGCTTAAAAAAGGGCAGACCTTTTTGCACTTGCCACAAGAGTTACATTTTTCTAAAAATTCCTCTATCATTTGTATAACCTCACAAGTTTTTCTGGTTTAAAGCCAAGTATAAACAACAATGCAATCAAGACATTTCTTAAACTGACGGCTATTGGCGAAAGTGGATACCACCTCATCAGGCGTCTTGATGAAACTGTCACAAACTTATTAATCATCTTTAGCCTACCGACCTTTTTAATCCTAATTACGAAGTCCAAGTCCTCTAAAAAGGGATACTCCTTAAAGCCCCCTACCTCTTCATAAACCCTTTTGCTTACAAAGATTGCTTGGTCTCCGTAGGGCAGAGAAAATAATCTTGAGCGAAGGTTGGCAAAGGTTTCAACTAATCTGATTGACAGACTATTACTGTCAAATCTCAGATTAAAAAAGCCCCCTACATAGCCATCTTTGATGACTTTTATTAAATCCTCATTAGTCAAACCTTCTGGTAGCCTTGCATCTGCATGGACAAAGAGTAATAAATCGCCCTTCGCCTCAATGGCACCTCTTGCAAGTTGCACACCTCTACCTTTTTGTGAATGAATAACCTTTGCACCATAACTTTTAGCCAACTCACAAGTCTTATCACTGCTACCACCATCAACAACGATGATTTCTGATGTGTTGAGTTTTCTTACACTGTCGATACAAGACACGATGGTTGCTTGTTCGTTGAAAACGGGGATAATTACGCTAATATGCATTTGTATATACTTAAAAAGCTAATTGTTGTTAAAATAACCATAATTTTTGAATTGGAGGATATCACAGTATGTCTGTAACATCCAAAAAGAATTTATCAGTAGTTAAAATCACATTAGACCTCTCAAAGATTAATAAGGTAAAAAATATAACAAAGGCACAGAGTTACGACGAGGCCATTGACAATGCTTTGAAAATAGTCATTGACAATAACACGATCCACAGAAGACTCCTTTCTATCAGAGGCAAAGGTAAAATACAAGATGTCTATAATAGACTCCAATCTTAAGGTTATTGTTGATACTTCTGTATATATACCCTATATTAATTTCTCTGCAATACATCCATGTTTTGAACGCACCAATACATTTTATATGAGTGCTGTGGTGCTATCAGAACTGTATGCAGGTGCTCATGATCCTGACACTATAAAACTCCTTGATAAATTAGCCCATACCTTTAAAAAGGCAGGGCGGTTAGTTGCACCTATGGCAGAAGATTGGCGAAAAACAGGTATGATTATTGCGCGTCTTACTAAAAAATATGGTTTTGAGGATATATACCTCTCAAAATTACAAAATGATATCTTAATAGCAATCTCAGCTAAAAAAATTGGTGCACTTGTTGCGACAAATAATAAAAAAGATTTTTTGAGAATACAAGAATATGTCAATTTTAGTCTATATTCGTAATAATACATAACTCACCACCACAGGATGACCATCAATCTTTGGCAGTATTGCATCATTGCCCTTAAATCTTGAGTTTGGAGAAAGTGTCCTTTTAAGATTACTGATATTTGGATACCTTGCATTACTTGTAATAGCTATCCAGCAACTCTCAAGGCATGTGATACAACCTGTCTTTTCCTTCATTGCTGACTCTTTGTTTCCACCAAAGCGTATCTCAAACCCCTTGCCCGAGCTGTCTTGAAAGACATCTTTAATCGGATAATGCCTCCCACCCTGCCAAAACATGCTTATCTCAAGTATATCACCTGCTACAGAAATCCCTGTTTTGTCTTCAGTTAAATTATTTCCTGCCTTTGCACCAATGCTTATAAGTGCATCGTGAAAGTCAATAGCATCAACAAAGGCTTTAAGTATTGCCTTATCTTGAAGCTTGCCATTTCTTGCCACAATACCCCAGTGAGGATTGTCTTTAAAGGCTGATTTAAGATTGAGTTCAGTGTAGATGAGGATTGATTGTGTGGTTTTATTTATTATCAGCGGTGATTGCCTCGTTGGAAGGTCATGGGCAAGTAACATTGTCGTATCTTTCATTAAAACTTATAGGATTGATAGGGTTAAGAAAGTCCTTCTGCTAAGTGTCATCTGTTTAATCTCTCAAACTTTTTCATTTATTTCTAATACTATGTTATACTTTATGCATGCCTATAACATTACCCATACAAGCATACGAGGTCTTAGCAGCCAAGCACGGCAAAGAAGAGGCAAAGGTCTTAGTTGAAGCCTTTGAGACGGTCATTGAGTCTGTGTTAAACGATGTAAGGCTAAAAACCAAGCTTGAGCTCAAGCAAGAACTCACCAAAGAGCTTGTCACCCGTGAACTCTTTGAAGAGCGTATGTCTCGCATGGCTACTAAAGAAGACCTTGCAAATCTGAGGGCAGAGTTAAAGCAAGACATAGCTGACCTGAGAGCAGAGTTTAAACAAGATATCGCAAATATTAGGGTTGAATTCCAAAGTAGCAAGGCAGAGATTATCAAATGGGTTGCTGCTATGCTTGTTGCACAGGCAGCGGCAATTGCTGCACTTGTCAAACTTCTCTGATAGATATTAAACCTGAAATTAACAACAAACATCTTTTTCATCCTTACCTTCACAATTAGAAATCCTGCCACAGTCTTTAAAAGTCCCAAAATGCCTGTTAAAGTCTCCAATTACCTCAAAATAATCCTTAAACCTTGTCCTTGAAAGTATTAATGCAGTATTGCCACAGACCCTTTGAGGCTTATGTTTTTCAAACACATGCCCTTCATCAAGGATAAATCTGTGTTCAGCTCCTTCAATCCCACCTCTGTAGATTGCAATATGGCCATAATCCTCACAGGAATCCTCAAGCCCTTGAAGTTTAAAAAGTCTATAGGTGATAGAGTAAAATTTTGCGTTACCAACCTTTTGTTCTATTTCAGTATTGTTGATTGAGACTACCCTTTTTGACATTACCCTACAATCAATAAACCCTACATGCCTTGCTATGCGTTCAAAATCCTTGTAATAAAGGGCGCCTCCAAGACATTCACCATATAGCACAGGGTCATTTTTAATCTCATCAAGTAGTCTCCTATCAGCATAGATGTCTGAAAAATATATCTCACCACCTTCTTTCAATATCTCATAGACCTGCCTTAAGAGTGCCTCTTTATCTTTGACGAGATTAACCACACAGTTTGAAACAACAATATCAAGGCTATTGGACTCAAAGTATTTGTGGATGTTTTCAATGTAGTCATGGATAAATGAGATATTTGGCTTGGAAAAACCAAAGACATCTGTGTGATATTGGACATATCTCTTGGCAACATCAATCTGTGCCTCTGTCATATCAATCCCCCACACGAAGCCCTCTTGACCAACAAGTTTGCTAAGCACAAAACAATCCCTGCCTGTGCCTGAGCCAATATCAAGGACTTGAAGCCCTTTTAACACTAATGGGATTGGTGAACCACAGCCATAGTATTTTTGCATTACCTCATCGGCGATTAGTTTGAGGGCATCTTTTATATGTGCAGGATAATTATCAGGGCTACAACAGGCATTTGTCTTTAAGTCTTTAGTGCCTGTAAGCACATTGCCATAGTAGTCCTTGACTGTATCTTTTACACCTTTGACAATTACACCATGACAACTACTACCACAACTTGCCACACAGGCATAGCAATGGGTATCACAAGTTACAGGCACTTGAAAATGCCCAAAATCAATATCCCAAAATCGCTTTTCTTCATAACCGGTTATCTTAATGCCTAATGCTAAATTAAAATCACAGTCATAAACACAGCCTGCATAGTCAACACTAATCAAACTCCTACACATGAGATTATTGACTGTTTCATAATTAAAATTATTGATGAGCATCTTCATGTAGTTTTCAAAGGACTTATTGTTATTGAGTTTGTCTTTAAACCTGCCTATTGGTGAGTTTGTGATACTAATGAGGTTGTTAAAAACTACATTATGCTTAGTCTTTAGTATCTCTTTAAACTGACTTTCTGTGTCAGACTGATTAGATGGCAAATAATCAGCAGCAGGATTACTAACAAGGTCAATCTCTAATTCATTATCATATCCATAGCCCTTTTCATTTAGCCGTCTTAAGACATTAATAAACCTATCAAAGACACCGTCGCCACGCTGCGCATCCGTTATTGTTTTAATTGGGCTTGGTAAGGAGGCTATCAGTTTTGCCTTGCATCTTTGATATAAGTCAATAAAACCAATGTATCTTTTATCTGATAAGATTACAAGATTTGTTCTTATAAAAGGCTTGAAACCATGATGAGAGAGTTTTTCAATAAACATCTGAAGGTTTTCATTCATCTCGGGTGCCCCGCCTGTAAACTCAACAGTAACATTAGGCATAGTAAGGATTTTTTTAAGCACTAACTCTGCAGTATGCCTGTCCATCATCTTTTTGCCCTTTGGCGATGCCTCTATATGACAGTGGCTACATGAGAGATTACACCTGTTGCCTAAATTGACTTGGATGGTCTTTATAGTGTTTTTTCTAATTGGATTTGTTTGCCAAAAGTTTTTTTGCATAATAAAAGTCTTTTTGAATGAATTTATAAAAAATATCATCAAAACTCATTGAATGTCCAATATAAAATTCAAATAAAAGTCTTTAAATCAATAGGTTTTAACTATAAGACTATGGCTAATTTTACTGATAAGATATATAAAGACAGGATAGCAAAAGGTGTTTTCTAAGTTTTCAATCGCTGAAGTATGGAATTTTTAAAAACTAATTTTAATAAAATTCTAAAGCATTGTAATCGTCATTAGTTAATCCATACTTTCTCAACATATCAAAGTTCCTTAACAGTGCGCCTCTTTCTTGATGATGGTTCTCGGTATGATATTCAAGTATGCATTCAGCATAACTTTCAAGCAAGGTATTAATATCATTTTTTGTCATTTTGGTTATTTCTAAATTAGGACAATAAATATCAATTGCTTCTAATAAATTTTCAATTGCTTCCTCAGCCGTAATTAACAAAATAGGTTCATCTAACTTTATCCCCTTTTTTTTTAAAATGACTTAAGGTGCTCATTTTGCCTCCTCTTTTCTATCTTTAATTTTTGGACGCGTTATATGTCCGTTAATGCCGTGTATATCATAACAATCAAACACACACTTACAAAAATTAATTATCTTTTTATCATTCATTTTTACTGCTTTTTGATATAATTTAATAAAAAATCTTTTCCCTGCTTCGGTTTGGGAATAATTTTTCTTTATTAGATTGTGTTCCATGCATAGTGTTTGCCCATTATCAATAGAATTATCTCCGCCCTTATCTTTGGGTTTTATATGGTCAGCACACAATTCAACTCCATCTTCCCTCCCCCTTCCACAAACAACACATTTATAACCATCTCTTTCAAAAATCTTTTCTTTAATTTCATCAGAGAAATCAAAAATCACTTTTTGCTTTGTATTATGAGGTTCATAACGGTATATTCCTTTGCTAACTTTTATCAATATACCATCTTGGTGTAACTTTCTAATTGCCCTCCAAGGGTCCCTTGGTGGTGTAGGGTTTTCTTTTAGATACTGTTTTGTAACCCAATCAACAACAGGTCCGTGTGGTAAATCTTTATTTGGATGGGATTGAAAATATTGCATAATCAATTCATTAATACTTTTTGGCATTATTTACTCCCTTCTACTGCACTTAGTCTTAGCTGATTGATTTTCCCTTCTTCTTGCAACCTTTTTATTGCCAGTAAACAATAATCTTTATCTATCTCAACGCCTATCCCTTTTCTATCAGTTTCTAAACATGCAATTAGTGTTGAACCACTACCAAGAAACGGGTCTAAAACTGTGTCTCCTAAAAAACTGAAAAGTTTTATGCATCTTCTTGCAAGTTCAACTGGGAATGGTGCAGGGTGTCCAACTTTTTTTTTGCTTTCACCACTAAAATTCCATACTCCATTAGTCCACTGCACAAACTCTTCTTTTGTTATGTCAGACTTTCTACTTCCACTTGTCTTTTTCCACTCTTTTTTGTAAAGAACAACTATGACTTCTACAGGGGCTATTACATATGGAGCTGATGCCGAAAGCCATGATCCCCATGCTGTTCTTCTAGAAATGTTTTGCTCATTCCAAATAATTGTTGAATGATATTTAAATCCTAACTGTTTTGCAATAGTTGTAATATCAGCATACACGGATTGTTGACCACCTTTATTTTTATCTAAAGGGATATTCAGGCAAAACCTCCCATCATCTTTAAGAAGTTCATAACATTTCTTGAGCCATTTCCTTGTGAATAGTAAATAATCTTCATATGACATTGTATCTTTATGAAAACTGTAATTTATATCAACATTGTAAGGTGGAGAAGTTACAATAAGGTCTATAGAATTTTCCTTAATACAAGTTATTTTTGTAATGTCATGGTTATAAATCAAGACAGAATCATTGCGATAAAAAAAATTATCATCATATTCCTGATAGTTTGTATCACTTACAAAGGGGGTTTCACTAACAAACTCATATTTTTTAAACCTACTCGGATTCTGGGGAGCTTCAAAGTTAAGACTTTTCTGCGAATATTTGTCAATTGCCTCCTTGCTAAATCGTCTCTGCCCGCCAGGGGTCTTGATTGAGGTGATTAGCCCTTGCTTTTCCATGCGATAAATCGTAGCAGGGCTTATACCTAAATATTTTGCAGCCTCTTTGGTTGTAAAAA
>JAOAGP010000042.1 GCA_026415695.1 Thermodesulfovibrionales bacterium
CAGATATTGATATTACAAAAGATGGATGGCGAGGCAAAGAACATCATGTAGAATTTTTTTGTAAGAAAGCAGACAGATGGTTTGATTGCTATATCTTCTATCAAGAGTGGTTGGATGGTTCAGCGGTGAGGATGATTTTAGGCACTGACATCACCGAAAAAAAGAGATTGATTAAAGAAATAGCAAGAAAGATTAAACAACTAAAACAACTCATAGAAAAAGAGACTGAAATAAGGAAACAAACCGAAAAGATGCTTGAGCATCAATCAAAATTGGCATCACTTGGTGAAGTAATGGGGGCTATAGCACATCAATGGAAACAGCCATTAAACTATATCGCACTCATCATACAAGATGTTCAAGAGAGTTTTGCAAGGCAAGAACTAACTGAAGAAAAGATGACAAATGCAGTCCACCTTACCATGCAACAACTTCAATTTCTGTCAAATACCATAGATGACTTTAGAAGTTTTGTGAGGATGCAACATCAAGACAAGAGATTTGATGTATTTAAGGCTATACATAAGATAGTTTCCATGTTTTCTGCAATCCTCAAAGAACAACACATCAATATAGAACTTTTTGGGCAAATGGGCAAGTATCTCATCAATGGCAATGAAAACGATATCAAACATGTAATACTCAACCTTATCAACAATGCAAAAGATGCTATATGTTCATCAAGAAGGAACGGTAATATGCCTATTGATGAGGTTGGTATCATTGAAATAACATTAGAAAAATCTGATTACAATATCATAATTACTGTTTCTGATAATGGCGGTGGGATACCCGATGACATAATAAACAGTGTTTTTGACCCCTACTTCACCACAAAATATGAAGGCACAGGTATTGGTTTATATATTTGTAAGAACTTGGTTGAGCAGTCTTTTGGGGGTAGTATTTCTGTCGTAAATGGAAATAGAGGGGCTGTCTTTACCATTAAGATACCTTTAGAAAATGATATGTTATTTTAACCCTTTCCATTTTCCCTTTTTAAATCTCAATGCCATAAAGATACCCTGAAAACACATAGATACGATCATTGCAATCCACACTCCTAACGCCCCCATCATGAAATAGATTGCCAAGATATATGCAAGGGGTATCCGTATTAGCCACATGCAAGAGATGATTATCCTCATCACGCCCTTTGTGTCTCCTGCACCTTGAAGTCCTCCTGCAAGGATTACACCCACTGCCATGAATGGCTCAATAGCAAGATTAAAATACAGATACCTTATCGTCTCACTCCTTACATCATTGTTGTCTGTAAGTATGCCTACTATCTCATGAGAAGATAGAAATATTATCAATGACAGCACACTTACTACAGCCACTCCTGTCAGTGCAAGCATCCAACCGATTTGCTCTGCCCTTTTAGGTTGGTTTGCACCCAAATTTTGACCAATCAGCACTGATGCAGACATGTTTAATGCAAATGCAGGGAGATAGATGATCGATTCAATCCGTAAGCCGTTTGTCATTGCTGCAATAGCAGTTACCCCAGCGGTTTCAAGCCTTCCTAATATGTTCATCAAAAACACAGTCCCTGCATGCCATGCAAACTGCATTAGACCTGATGGCCAACTGATATGTAGGACTTCTCTGATGTTTTCCCAACACACGGTAATAGGCATTGTGTATATAGACCTCCAGTTCTTATCAGTAAAGAAATAAAGGCAGATCATAAAACCACAAAATGTTGCAATAAGTAGGGAGTATGCAAGCCCTCTGTAGTTTAAACCACTAAATACCCCTTCAATGCCAAATGTGAGGGGAAATATCAAGAATACATTTAGTAGATTTGTAATGACCATCACAAAAAGTGAGCGTCTGACCTCTCCACTTGCCCTAAAGATGGCAGTTGATATGATTAGCATGTAGGCATTGGCAATGGCAAAGGAATGGATGTTTAGTAGATTTATTGCAATATCCCTTATCTCATTGGGGAAACCAGCAATGATGACGATATCTGTGGAAAAGGGAAGTATCAGAGAAGGTATCAGTAAGGCAAGTCCTAAACCGATGATCAATGACTGATTGGCAAATACAAGTGCCCTGTTGTAATCGCCAGCACCAACTGCCTTTGATATTATTGACAATGTGCCAATACTTACAGCATTTGCCAAGATTAACAATACAAAGCAGATCTGCATTACAAACCCTACAGCAGATTGCACCTCATAACCTAATCTCCCAGCGGCATAGATCTCAACAATACCCAATAGGAAATGAGAAAACATGATGACAAGCATTGGCAAAGACATCCTGTAGATTGAAAGCCAGATGTTGCCCCTTGTAAACGATTTATCCATATGAGAGATTTTAACAGTTTGTGATATAATTATCGCTATGTTTAAGACATCAGTCATTGCTGGCACAATAGACATATCCGAATTACCACAAGTTCCGCTTGTGTTAAACAATGTGTCTTCAAGGTTTACTTATGAAAATAGGATTATCCCCATAGAGTTTAAAAACAACATCCTCAAGGTCGTGGTTTCAGAACCTGTTGATTGGTCTATAGTTGAGGCTATTAGTATCGCAACCTCATCCGATGTAGAGGCAGTTGTATTAGAGCCTAATGTGTTTAATCAATACCTTTCAAACATATACGGTCAGGAATCACAAAACATCAATAAGATGATTGAAAGCATATCCGAAGAGGCGTTTACATTCCTAAATGATGAGGATGTTGAGGATGTTGGGCATCTTAAGGACTTGGCATCTGAAGCCCCGATTATTAGATTGGTAAACATGATTATCAGTAGGGCAGTAGAATCAAGGGCAAGTGATATCCACATAGAACCCTTTGAGGATGAGATAAAGGTAAGGTATAGGATTGACGGGGTATTGCATGAGGTTGAAACTATACCGAAGAATCTTCAGCCAGCAATAGTATCAAGGATAAAGATAATGGCAAAACTAAACATCGCTGAAAGGAGACTACCTCAAGACGGAAGGATTAAACTCAAGGTCAATGAAAAAGAGATAGACTTGAGGATCTCAACCGTTCCAATCGTCTATGGCGAGAGTGTGGTGATGAGGATACTCCTAAAGGAAGGCATCGTAATTGATTTGTCATCACTTGGTTTTTCACAGGATACCTTAAGGAGTTTTGAAGAACTTATAAGAAGACCAAATGGCATCATCCTTGTTACAGGACCTACAGGAAGTGGTAAGACCACAACACTATACGGTGCACTTGATAAGATTAATTCACCAGATAAAAAGATAATCACGGTTGAAGACCCTGTTGAATACCAGTTAAAAGGGGTAAATCAGATACAGGTAAAACCAAAGATTGGTCTTAATTTTGCCAATACCTTACGACACATAGTAAGACAAGACCCAGATATCATCATGATTGGTGAGATAAGAGACCTTGAAACTGCTGAGATTGCCATACAGTCTGCACTTACAGGACATCTTGTGTTTTCTACACTACATACAAACGACGCACCAAGTGCAATTACCCGTCTCATTGATATGGGGGTTGAAAATTTCCTGCTTTCATCAACTATACGGGGGATAATGGCACAAAGATTGGTAAGGGTCATTTGCCCTCAATGTAGGAAGGTTGATGAGGAATCTCCTTATTATGAAGACATCAAGCAATTGATAAAGAAAGATGATTTTACTTTGTATAAGGGCGTTGGCTGCCAACACTGCACATTTACAGGATTTTATGGCAGGACAGGTATTTATGAACTACTACTCATTACAGATAGGATAAGAAATCTGATACTCAAAAAGGCGGACTCAAACATCATCAGGGATGCAGCAAAGGAAGAAGGCATGAAGACACTCCTTGAGGATGGTTTAGACAAGGTCTTAAAAGGTATTACCACATATCCAGAGGTCTTGAGGGTTACACAGGACTAATGCCTCAATACACATACAAAGCAACAACCACAGATGGCAATATCGTTGAGGGTGTTTTAGACTTACCAGATGAAAGGGCTGTATTAGACAGAATTAGAAATTTAGGCTACATCCCATTAAGGATAGAACTATCCAAACAGGGACTCAGTCAAAGGATACTCTCAAAGACATCGGGCAAGGATGTCCTTACATTTACATCAGAACTTACAACACTTCTTAAGGCAGGTTTACCGATTGATAGGGCTTTAAACATACTTTCAGAGATATCAGAAAACAAGACCATTAAATCAGTTTCAGAAGATATCTTAAGGTCAATCCGTGAAGGAAGTTCATTTTCAGATGCATTGGCAAAGCATCCTAAGGTATTCTCAAGACTCTATGTAAACATGGTAAGGTCAGGTGAGGCTGGCGGTGTGTTAGAACAGGTGCTTGACAAACTCGTTGAGTTCCTTGAATCCGCAAAGGAATTAAAAGATAGCATCTATTCTGCCATGATATACCCTGCAATTCTACTTATAACTGGTGCAATATCTATAATCACCTTGCTCACATATGTATTACCAAAGTTTACCTCAATCTTTAGCGACATAGGGGCTACGCTACCAATGACGACAAGGATATTGATCTCTTTTAGCACATTCATTAGGGATTATTGGTGGGTCATCCTGACTGTAATTACATTGTTTTTATTCTTCATAAACCGTTATGTGAAACTCCCTGATGGTAAAAGACAGTGGGATAGGCTCCAATTATCGCTATTTGGTGATGTGGTTAGAAACCTTGAAACTGCTCGATTTTGCAGGACATTAGGCACACTACTTAAAAGTGGAGTGCCACTTATACAGGCACTACAAAACGCAAAGGACATCACGAGTAATTCCATTGTCTCAACTGCAATTGAAAAGGTTGCAACCGATGTAAAGGAAGGTAAAGGACTTTCAGTCCCACTTTCTAAGACTGGTGTGTTTCCTAATCTTGCCCTCTCAATGATAAAGGTTGGGGAGGAATCAGGAAGTCTTGAAGATATGTTATTAAGGGTTGCAAATACATATGAAAGAAATCTAAGAGACTCAATCAAACGATTTATTAGTTTTTTAGAGCCAGCCATGATTCTCATCATGGGTATCATCATTGGCTTTATAGTCCTATCAATGCTTGCAGCAATATTCAGCATTACAGATTTACCTTTATAGTGTGTTATGAGACTTAAATGTAACAGTGGTTTTACACTTCTTGAATTGATAATAACCCTCTTTTTAATAACACTGATTGTTGGTCTATCAACCGTTACATTTCTATCGCGCCAACCATCTGAGATGCTAAATTCTTCTGTTAGACAGATTGTCTCAACACTAAAATACGCTCGCACACTTGCCCAATCCACAGGTGAGATAAAGGTTGCAGTATTTGATATAGATAACAAGACATTTATGATTGAAGGCAAAAAGCAAAACAGACTACCTGAAGGTGCAAATATCACATTCAATGACCCTCTGCATGGGATTACAAAAAAGGGGGTTTATAGGATAGAGTTTTACCCGTCAGGTCTAACAGGATATGCAAATATTATCATAGAGGGATACAACAAGACATTTCACATAAACATTGATCCTGTGGTAGGTGCCTATGTGGTCAAACAATAAGGGTTTCACACTCCTTGAAAACCTCATAGCTGCATCTATACTTGCAATAACAGTAACAGCACTCCTACAGGTATTTTCAATAAACCTCCGAAGCCTTACATACTCTGAGGATTATATAAAGGCATACATGAGGGCTGATGAGGTCATAAAAGATATACATCTCTTAAAAGATTTGCAAGAATCAACACAGGCTATTAAAGACCCTGACGGTACAACCATCTTATGGGAGGCAAGAAGGGTTGACATTGATAGGACAAAGGATATTCCTGTGGAATTATACGAGATAAGTGTTAAGGTAAGTTGGACTAAAGGCACAAAAGAGCGTCAGATAACACTTACAACCTTCAAATCAACTGTTAAAAAGGTATAGGATGAAAAAGGAAGCAGGCTTTACACTCCTTGAACTCATCATATCAATAACCTTGATGGCACTTATAGTCACCATTTCTTTAGGTGGTTTTAGGATCGCAAACAGTAGCGTATCAAAGGCGGAAAAAAAGACTGAAGAACTTGAACGATTTAGAACAGCAATCTCTTTGATTGACAGACAGATCCAATCCCTGATTTATGTCTTAAAACGGCAAGAACTTGAACAGGTAAACTACATAGTTGGCGATACCTCTTCATTTACATTTGTCTCAAACATATCCCTTTGGGATAGAGACTTGGGATATGTGTTGGTAACATACGAGGTTGAGAGAGATATCAACAACAGATATAACCTAAAGACAACAGAAAGATTAATATCAACAAACACTGAGGAATACTCAACACATCTACTCAAAGGGCTTCAAGATATCCGTTTTGAATACCTGTTTACAGAAAACATAACCACAGAGATGATTTGGCATAATGAATTTAAGAGAAAAAATGGCACCCCTTACGCTGTAAGATTAACGCTAAAAAGCGATATTTGGCAGGGGACACTAAACATACCAATTAGAAACTTTGTGCAGTCAACTGGAATACAATGAGACAAAACGAAAACGGCATAGTGCTTGTAATAGTGTTGTGGATTATTACTATCCTTATAAGTATTGCCATGTCAATGTCATACCTTTCAAGGACTGAACTCTTAAGCACTTACACTCATACCAAAGACACAGAATTTAGGTATTACGCCCTTGCAGGCATAGAGAAGGCAAAGGTTGAGATTGTTTATCACAATATCAAGACAGGGCAGCAGGATGAAACCATTTGGAGACTTGATGGCACACCATATACCATAGATATTGGCGAAGGTCAAGTAGACATTAGCATAAGAAACGAATCTGGCAAGATTGATTTAAACTACGCCAGTGAAGAGGTATTGAAGAAATTGCTCACTAACCATGGTGTTTCAGATGAACAGGCAACAGAGATAGTTGATGCAATCATGGACTGGAAAGACCCTGATGATATCCCTCGTCCAAAAGGCGCTGAATCGGATTACTATCAGACATTAAAAAAGCCTTATAAGGCAAAAAACGCACCTTTTGAGAGTGTTGACGAGTTGATAAATGTAAAGGGCATGACAAAGGAGATACTATATGGTGATGATAAAAAACAGGGGATTTATGAATATCTAACGGTCTATTCCAGAACCAATGTTATTAGTATCTATCATGCCCCTCTTGAGGTCTTAAGGGCAATACCAAACATCAGTGATGATACTGCAACCCTCATCTTAAACAGGAGAAAAGACTTTACTGCCCAAAACATGCACCAACTCCTTCAAGAGGTCTTTGGTGGTGATTTATCTGGTGTAAGCAAGTATGTTACAGCATACAACACACAATCCTTCATGGTAATATCTGAAGGATACAGAAAGGAAAACCCCAAACACAGATATGGGATTAAGACGGTCATCTCATGGTTTGGAGGTAACCAGTTTAATACACTATACCACAAAGAACCGATAAGGTATATTCAAAGATAGATGCACACTGTCAGACTAATAAGATTTATAATCTTGATTTCAACCTTTATATTTGTATATCCAGCCAATAGTCAAAACTGGAAAGACTTTATTCCACAAGATAAATCTTCAGGTCAGATAGTCCAGTTTGATATAGACAGTAAAAAGAAGGTCTCAGAGTCAGTAGTAAGGGTGTGGCTTAAGATAGAAAACAAGGAGCAAAAAGACACAAAGAAATCTGCTACACCCATTGCAAAGACATTCTATCTGACAGAGATAAACTGCACTGAATCAATGCACAGGATAATAAGCACATCTTCATATACACAGGATGGAAGAATGTTAAGTTCTACGCACGAACCAGATAGTAGTTGGTATTTCATCATTCCAGAGTCAATCGCATCTTACCTAAAAAAGGCTATTTGTGAAAACAAATGATTAACATCATACTTTCAAACTCTCAATCCCTTATTGTAATATTTAACACTTTGGTTTATTATTAATTAACAAACAAAACAAGGAGGGATTAAATGCCAAGAAATATAGCATTGCTTCATGAGGCACTACTTGACCACCTTACATACGACCTCGCAAAAGACATGTATTCTGCAACAAATCACGACAAATACACATCAGTTGTGCTTTCAGTCAGAGAACAACTTGTTGAAAATTGGATATTAACACAACAAACTTACTATAACTTGGATGTAAAAAGGGTATATTATCTATCATTGGAGTTTTTACTCGGCAGGCTACTAAGAAATTACATCATCAATCTTAACATGCATGACGACTATTACAGGGCTGTAGATGTGCTTGGTATGTCTTTACTTGACATAGTTGAGCATGAATGGGATGCAGGATTAGGTAATGGTGGTTTAGGCAGGCTTGCAGCATGTTTCATAGACTCACTTGCAACGCTCCAGTATCCTGCATATGGCTATGGTATTCGTTATGAGTATGGCATCTTTACTCAAAAGATAATGGATGGGTGGCAGGTTGAGTCCCCTGACAACTGGCTTAGATATGGAAATGCTTGGGAGTTTCCAAGACCAGAGGTTATATACAATGTAAGGTTTTACGGAAGGGTCAATACCATTACAAGTGGTGGTGGAAAATACAGGATGGAATGGGTAGATGGTGATGAGGTCATGGCAATGGCTTATGACTATCCTGTCCCTGGATTTAGAAACAAGACGGTAAACACCCTACGATTATGGTCAGCAAAATCAACCCGAGAGTTTAACCTTGATTACTTCAACAGCGGTGATTACATAAAGGCAATGGAGAGTAAGAGCGAGAGTGAGAGTATTTCAAAGGTCTTATATCCAAACGATACATCACTTGCTGGTAAGGAATTAAGACTAAAACAGCAGTATTTCTTTGTAAGTGCTACTATCAAAGATATCATCAGAAGATTTAAAAAGTTTCATCATTCTTTTAAGGAATTTCCTGATGAGGTCGCAATCCAATTAAACGATACACATCCTTCCATTGCAATCCCTGAGTTGATGAGAATATTAGTTGATGAGGAACTGTTGGCTTGGGACGACGCATGGGAGATTACAAAAAAGACCATATCATACACAAATCACACCGTCTTACCAGAGGCACTTGAGATATGGTCAGAAGGACTCTTTGCACACCTCTTGCCAAGGCATCTTCAGATAATACAAGAGATAAATAGAAGATTTATGATTGCAGTAGATGAGCGTTTTCCAAACGAGGACTGGAGAAAGGAGCAGATGTCTATCATCACAGGATGGGATCAAAAGTTTATCCACATGGCAAGGCTTTCAATAGTGGGAAGTCATACAATTAACGGTGTGTCTGAACTTCACTCCCAGATATTGAAAGACAAGGTTTTCAAAAACTTCTACGAGATGTATCCTGAAAGGTTTACTAATGTTACAAACGGTATTACACCAAGAAGGTGGTTACTTCAGGCAAATTTTGGATTGTCTAAATTAATAACATCTGCGATTGGGGAAAAATGGATGACAAACCTCGATGAGCTCAGAAAATTAGAACAGTTTGCTGAAGATAAAGAGTTTGTAAGGAGATTTGCACAAGCAAAACAGTTTAACAAGGAATTTTTAGCAAAATACATCAAAAAGACCTGTGATATTGAGATAAATCCTAACTTCATGCTTGATTCCCAAGTAAAAAGATTTCATGAGTATAAGCGACAACTTTTAAACCTACTGCATGTAATCACACTTTATAATAGAATAAGAGAAGGCAAGGACAACGGACACTATCCACCGAGGGTTGTCCTTTTCTCTGGAAAATCTGCACCAGCCTATTACATTTGTAAACTCATAATAAAACTCATACACAATGTATCACAGGCAATTGCAAATGATCCTCTTGTTTCTAAAAAGCTTCAGCTCGTTTTTGTTCCAAACTACGGAGTTACACTTGCACAAAGAATAATACCTGCATCTGAACTTTCAGAGCAGATCTCCACCGCAGGATATGAGGCATCTGGCACAGGGAATATGAAGTTTACATTAAATGGGGCACTTACTATCGGCACACTTGACGGAGCAAATGTGGAGATAAGACAAGAGGTTGGAGAGGAAAACTTCTTCTTATTCGGTCTTACTGCGGAGGAAATATTTGCCCTCCGTCCACATTACAATCCATATCACTATTATGAATCAAACCCTGAACTCAAACAGTGCATAGACCAGATAGGTAGTGGCTACTTTTCTCCAGAAAACACAAACCTTTTTAAACCTCTTGTGGATTCGCTTTTAGGATACGACCGATTTTTTGTTTTAGCAGATTATGAATCTTACATAAAATGTCAAGAAAGGGTGGGTGAAACATACCTTGATGAAAAGAAGTGGAATAAGATGGCAATCCTGAATGTGGCGAGGGTTGGTAAGTTTTCAAGTGATAGGGCAATAAATGAATACGCACAAAACATCTGGCATATCAGGGAGGTACCTCTGTAGGTGTATCCAGTAACACCAGAAAAAGAGAATGCCCTGCTTGATAGGATGGCGTCTTTAGGCATCACGGATGATACCATTGAAGAGAGTTTTGTTCGTTCTGGTGGAAAAGGTGGGCAGCATGTAAATAAGACTTCCACTTGTGTTTATCTAAAACACATACCCACTGGTATTGAGGTAAAATGCCAAAAAAGTCGTTCTCAAGGACTCAATAGATACTACGCAAGGGTCATGTTGGTTGAAAAGATTGAGGCATTATTGATGCCAAAAGAAAGCAAATTAATGCAAAAACTCAAAAAGATAAAAAAACAAAAGTCAAAACGACGCAAAAGGGCGATGTTGAAATACGA
>JAOAGP010000089.1 GCA_026415695.1 Thermodesulfovibrionales bacterium
AGATGTGTATAAGAGACAGGATGCAGTTAATGCCCTTGTATCAGATGCAAATATGCTATCAAGGGCAGCGGTTGAAGGTAAACTTGCGACGAGGGCAGATGCAAGCAAACATCAGGGAGATTTTAGGAAGATAGTTCAGGGAGTAAATGACACCCTTGATGCAGTGATTGGACCACTGAATGTAGCAGCAGATTATGTTGATAAGATAAGCAAGGGTAACATACCTCCGAAGATAACCGACAGTTACAATGGAGACTTTAACACCATTAAGAACAATCTAAACACCTGCATAGATGCAATAAATGCCCTTGTAGAAGATGCAAATATGCTTGCAAAGGCAGCGGTAGAGGGAAGGCTTGCAACAAGGGCAGATGCAAGCAGACATCAGGGAGACTTTAGAAAGATAGTTCAAGGAGTAAATGATACCCTTGATGCGGTGATTGGACCACTGAATGTAGCAGCAGATTATGTTGATAAGATAAGCAAAGGAATTATGCCTCCAATAATAACTAAGGAATATGCTGGAGACTTCAACCAGATAAAGAACAATCTGAATCTACTCATTGAGGCAACGAACAAGATAATTGAAGGGGCTAAAGATGTAGCAAATGGAAATCTCATGGTTGAGTTAAAAGAAAGGTCAGATGAAGACGAGCTAATCAGATCGCTGATGAACATGGTCAAAAAGTTAAGAGAGGTGGTGGCTGAGGTCAAAGTGGCTGCAGATAATGTAGCAACAGGCAGTAATGAGTTAAATAGCAGCGCTCAGACGATTTCACAAGGTGCCACTGAACAGGCTGCATCGGTTGAAGAGACATCATCTTCAATGGAGCAGATGAGCAGTAATATCAAACAGAATGCAGACAATGCACTTCAGACAGAAAAGATTGCCCTTAAGGCAGCAGAGGATGCAAAAGAGAGTGGTCAGGCAGTTAATGAGGCTGTGCAAGCAATGAAGGAGATTGCCGGTAAGATAAGCATAATTGAAGAAATAGCAAGACAAACCAACCTACTGGCACTTAACGCTGCAATTGAGGCAGCTCGTGCTGGTGAACATGGTAAGGGATTTGCTGTTGTTGCATCAGAGGTAAGAAAGCTTGCTGAAAGGTCTCAGGCTGCTGCAGGAGAGATTAGTCAACTGTCTGCAACAAGCACACAGGTTGCAGAAAGGGCAGGGGAGATGCTCAAAAAACTCGTGCCAGATATACAAAAAACCGCTGAACTTGTGCAAGAGATAAGCAGTGCTTCTAATGAGCAAAAGGCAGGTGCAGAGCAGATAAACAGGGCAATACAACAGCTTGACCAAGTAGTTCAACAAAATGCTGGTGCAGCAGAGGAACTTGCATCAACAGCTGAAGAACTCTCAAGTCAAGCAGAGCAGTTGCAAGATACTATTGGGTTCTTCAAGCTTGATGAAAGTATAAGTGGTGGTAGAACTGCAAGTAGGGTTAAAAGGCAGAGGACATTAACAGGTAGGGTTGAGCAAATACCTCACAGCACACCTAATAGACCTCCAGTAGTCAAGAAGGCTGAAGCAAGACCAAAGGGTGCGGTTATTGATATGGGTGAAGGTAAAGGAGATGCAGAGGATAGTGAATTTGAGAAGTATTAAAAAGGGCTTACAAGGAGGGAATTATGGCAGTTGCAGGCATTACAGAAACAACTCAATATCTTACTTTCAAGTTAGAAGATGAGATATTTGCTGTTGACATAAACAAGATAAGGGAGGTTTTGGACTACACAAACATAACAAAAGTGCCAAAGACTCCAGAATTTATGCGTGGAGTGATTAATTTAAGAGGTAGTGTAGTCCCTGTAGTTGATATCAAACTCAAGTTTGGGATGTCAAAAACAGAAAGGACTGTTAACACCTGTATAATCATTGTAGAGGTAGAGTTTGAGGGCGAGACTACAGTATTAGGGGCGTTAGCTGATTCAGTGCAGGAGGTTCTTGACATTGAACCTGATAACCTTGAACCTGCACCGAGGATAGGCACGAGGATAAAGACGGACTTCATAAAGGCAATGGGGAAACGAAGTGATAATCAGTTTATCATTATCCTTGATATTGACAAGGTCTTTGCTGAAGAGGATATGAGCATGATAAGTGAAGCAACAAAAGCTAATATCAAAGGTCAAGAGGTTGATACACACTAAAGCAATAACCTTGTCGATTTGTTAGGATAATTTTTATTGACAGAATCGTAAAAATAGGAGGTCTGCAGATGAGTTTTGGTTTTAGGTCAGATGTTGTAAGTGTTTCGTTACCAGATGGTATTACGAAAACGGTGTGGCAAAATATCTTGTTATCGTTCTTGGGAAGTATTTTTATTGCTTTATCTGCACAGATATCTGTCCCTCTACCGTTTACCCCTGTGCCTTTAACTTGCCAGACATTTGCTGTATTGCTCACAGGCATTTTGTTGGGGGCAAAAAGGGGATTGATGAGCGTGCTGTTTTATTTATCAGAAGGTGCTATGGGTATGCCAGTTTTTGCAGGGGCAATGGGTGGTTTTCATGTGCTTTTAGGTCCGTCAGGTGGTTACCTTGTTGGTTTTTTACCTGCTGTTTTTCTGATTGGGTATCTACATGAAAAAGGATGGACTAAAGGATTTTTCCCATTGCTTGTTGCCTTGATTGTATCAAACTCACTTATTTATGTTTTTGGGGTGATGCATCTTCTAACCTACACCAACATTGAGAATGTATTGTATGTTGGAGTTTATCCCTTTTTGATTGGTGATTTGTTAAAGGTTGTGTTGATTTCGGTATCAGTTAGGGTAATGAGTTTGTTGAGGGCAAGTAACATCGCAGTTTGAAGCATATTCCACCCTACTTTTCTCCTTGCTGGAGAGGGTAGGGTGGATGAGTTTATCCGTTCATACATTAAACCTGAAATGAATAATATCTCCATCTTTTACCTCATAACCCTTCCCTTCTAATCTTAATAGCCCCATCTTGCTTGCATTAGTCATTGAGTATCCGCTTTTTATGAAGTCTTCAAAACCTATAACCTCAGCCCTGATAAAACCTCTTTCAATATCAGAATGTATCTTGCCTGCAGCCTTTAAAGCAGTATCTCCTTGTTTAATCGTCCATGCCCTAACCTCGTCTTCTCCACATGTTAAAAAGGATATCATGCCTAATAGTTCATAACTTGTTTTAATCAGTTTATTACATGCAGGTTCGTTGATTTTGAGATCTTTGAGGAAGTCAAGTCGGTCTTGTGTGTCTAATTGTGAGACCTCCATCTCAACCTTTGCAGAAAGTGATAAGACACTTATATCTCTTGTAATGTTTCTTGTATTGAAGAAGTCTTTTGTTTTGTTTTCTAAATCAGATGCACTATAGGTGTTTAAATCATTTTCAGACAGATTAATCACCACTATCTGTGGTTTTGTTGTAATAAACTGAAGATGTCTAAGAGTTTCCTTCTCGTCGTTGTTAAAATCAATTTGGTTAAGGGGTATCTCATGTTCAAGGGCAGACTTGCATTTTAAAAGTATTTCTTTTTCCAATGGCTTTGACTTCTTGCCTTTCTTTTCACCTTCGGTAATCCTTGTTAGCCTCTTTTCAACAAGGTCTAAATCACCAAAGATAAACTCCAAATGAATGGTCTCCAGATCTGATATTGGGTCAATGTTATTGAGTGGGTGGACTATTGAATCGTCTTTAAAAGCCCTTAAAACAATCACAACCGCATCTGCATCCTTTATGTGGTCAAATACCTTTCTGTTTTGTTCAATATCTCCCTTTGTAAGCCCGATGTAATCTATGTAGTTAACTGTAGCGTAAGTTGTTTTTTTAGGTTTGTAAATCTCCGATAGTTTATCTACCCTTTCATCAGGCACTTTGACTACAGCAAAAAGAGGTTCTCCTGAAATGTTTGGATAAGTAGTTGTTTCGTGGTTTTGTGCAGTTAAGGCATTAAAAAGGGTGGTTTTACCAGAATTGCTAAGTCCTGTGATTGCTATTTTCATATCCCTATATCCTTTAATCTCTTTTTCTTTGGGTAGTCTTCATTTAGAATGAGAATTTTTTTGCTCTTTAGATAATGTGTAATGGTGTTGATTGCCGTTTGAACCCTTTGTAACTTCATGTTTTTAGACCTTATTGATGCGATGTCGCTCATGGATATTGTCTCCGTTCTTATTTCCTGTTGTTTTTTGATGATCAGTTGGTATAGTGTCTTTATCTCTTCGTTCTTGAAGTTTTTTAGGTATAGAGGGTTTACAGTTAAAAAACCATCTACAATGTCTGATACAATACCCTTAAGATTTCTTATTCCTTCAGATGCCATTTACTCTGCTTCTTCATTGTCCTTTTTAGCAAAAATCTTAGATACCCATATTCCTACCTCGTAAAGCAGTATCATCGGCACAGCCATGAGGGTTTGATTAAATGCATCTGGTGTGGGGGTAAGAAATGCTGCTAATACAAACGCAAATACTATAGCGTATCTTCTATGTTTAGCAAATGTTTCAGGGGTTACTATCCCTAACCTTGTAAGGAAGAAAATCAATACGGGTAATTCAAATACAGCACCAAAAGCCAAAACAAATTTAAGACAAAAATCCACATATTGTCCTACTGAAAGCATAGGCATCAAAACATCACCAGTTTTGTATGTCAATAGGAATGTTAGGGCATAAGGTAAAACAATAAAAAAGCAAAAAGACGCACCTACAACGAATAGTGAGGTAGTGGCAAATATAAAAGGTAAGGCGTATTTTTTTTCTTTTGGTAATAAACCGGGTGAGATGAATTTCCAAAGTTGATGAAACAACACTGGTAATGAGAAAAGTATGGCAGAAAAAATTGAAATCTTAATAGACATCCAAAATGCCTCTGCAGGAGCCAAAAAAACGAGTTTTGTCAATTGGAGTTTATCTTTAGGTGCAAAATATAGATACTTTTTCGTAACAGAGAAGTCCAACTCGTATTTTAGAGGAAACATCACTAATTTAAATAACTCCTCTGAATATGCAAAGGATACAGAAAATGCAATTAATAAGGCGACAAGGGAGGTGATAATCCTCTTTCTGAGTTCGCCAAGATGCTCAGTAAGAGGCATCTTTTGGTCTTCCATTATCTAAGTTTTAGCCTCATTGGTAGGTTTTTCTTTATCGTTTTTTGGGTATGGTTCTTCTATAGCCTTCTTAATAGGTTCTTCAATGTTGCTGTAAAGTTCCTCTTTTAGTTTAATTGGGTCAATAGGATTTTTTATGTCCTTGACCTCTTCATGAACCTGATTCCTAACATTTTCCATAGCCTTTTTTAACTCACTAATGCCTTTACCAAGTGTATTGGCAACCTCTGGTAGTTTTTTAGGACCAAACACTAATAGTGCTACAATGAATATAATTATGAGTTCTTGAAAGCCAATATCAAACATGGTTAATGATACAAAATTAATCACAAGCTATGCAAGGATATCTTAACAGCAATTAACACAAAACCTGCTCAGTTTTGAATCTTAAATCTTGGCTCTTTTCTCATAAAATCAACATATTAGTAATAGCCTTAACATAATAAAATACATCTATAAGATATTGTTATATCTAATAAAAATACCACTTGACAAATCTTGCATAATTGCTATAATTTACTGCAATTTTATTCTCATAAACATAGAAGTAAATATAACAAAAAGGAGGGCTCAAAATGGCTAAGGTAGGGGTGTATGTATGTCATTGTGGTGAAAACATCGCGGGCGCTGTCAAGGTTGATGAAGTCATGAAGTATGCCGAGACGCTACCTGATGTTAGCATCGTAAAGAATTACCTGTTTATGTGTTCTGATGCCGGACAGGATATCATCAAACAGGATATCAAAGACGGCAAGGTTGACCGCGTTGTTGTTGCAGCTTGCACACCGAGAACGCATGAACCAATCTTCAGAAATGCCGTAGAAAATGCAGGATTGAATAAGTATTTCTTAGAAATGGCCAATATCAGAGACCAAGACAGCTGGGCTCATTGGCATGACAAAAGTGGTGCTACAGAAAAGGCAAAAAGACTAATTAGAAGTGCGGTTGCTAAGGCGAGGCTTGCAGAGCCACTTGTTGACCGTTTTGGTGATGTTGAAAAATCTGTAATGATTATTGGTGGTGGTATTGCTGGTATGTTTGCTGCTCTTGATTTGGCTGGCATGGGTATAAAGGTATACCTTGTTGAGAAACAGCCATCAATTGGTGGCAACATGTCAAGACTTGATAAGACATTTCCTACGATGGATTGTTCAGCCTGAATACTCACACCTAAGACGGGCGAGGTCGCCCAAAATCCAAATATAGAGCTTATCACCTACGCAGAGGTGGAAGAAGTAAAGGGTTATGTTGGAAACTTTGATATCAAGATTAAGAAAAAGGCAAAGTATGTAGATTGGGACAAGTGCATAGGTTGTGGTGTGTGTACAGAGATTTGCCCAGTAAAGGTTCCAAACGAATACAACTACGGGCTTAATCAAAGAAGGGCTGCATACATTGAATATCCTCAAGCCGTCCCAAAGAAGGCTGTCATTGATGAGCCAAACTGTTTATATTTCAAGACATTTAAAAAGACAGGGAAACCTGCTTGTCAGATTTGTGAAAAGGGCATACCTGCAAAGAACATTCAGGGCTGTCCTGCTGATGCTATCAAATTTGATGATAGAGATGAGTTTGTTGATATCAAGGTTGGTGCAGTGATAATTGCCACTGGATTTAAGCCAATGTCAAAGACTCATTTTAAAGAATATAGCCCTCAATCACCTGATGTCATTACATCAATGGAATTTGAAAGGATACTTTCTGCAACTGGTCCTACGGGCGGTGAGCTCAAGAGACCTTCAGATGGCACAAAACCAAAGACCATTGCAATGATATCATGCGTGGGTAGTAGGGATGAGAGGTATCATAGTTATTGCTCAAAGGTCTGTTGCATGTATATGCTCAAACATGCAAGGATTTTAAAAGAGAAGTATCCATATATCAATCTCTACCTCTTCTTCATAGATGTTAGAACTGCTGGTAAGGACTTTGAGGAGTTTTATGTTTATACAAAAGGGCTTGGTGCTAAGATAATCAGAGGAGGAAGGGTTTCATCAGTAGATGAGAAGCCAAATGGAAAATTAAGGGTAAGAGGATTTGATGTAGATTTAGGCTCTCCTGTGGAGTTAGAGGCTGATTTAGTTGTGCTTGCAACGGCTATTGAGCCTCCTGACGGTGTTGATGATATAGGCAGATTGTTCTCTGCAACATGTGGAAGGGAAGGCTTCTTAAGGGAAGTTCACACCAAACTATATCCTGTTGAGACCGCAGCAAGGGGTGTTTTGATTGCAGGTTGTGTGCAGGGACCAAAGGATATTCCTGAATCAATAGCTCAGTCCCGTGCAGCCGCATCATCTGCCGCATCATTAATAATACCCGGAAAGATTAAATTTGAGGCTATTGTTTCAGAGGTTGATAGGGAAAAATGTAGCAGCTGTGGAGTCTGTGTTCCATTATGTCCTTACAGTGCTATAAAGATTGAAACCTATAAGGATAAAGAAAAGGCAAAGATTGAACCTGCATTGTGTGCAGGGTGTGGTGTCTGTGCATCTGCATGTCCTTCAAGGGCAATTACATTCCACGGTTTTACAACCGAGCAGGTGATAGAACAGATATCTGCATTAGTTGAAGCTTAATTTAAAAAGGAGGGCATAAAATGGAAGAAAGTAGCGTAAATGTGATTAATCTAAATCAGTGCGACGAAGAGTTTATAAAAGAATTAGAAAAGTTTGGGGCTGAGGAATTAAAAGAATGCATACAATGTGGTAAGTGTGCTTCTACTTGCCCAATGGCATTAGCAGGGTTAGATTTTTATATAAAAAGGATCATCCATGCTGCAACATTGGGTCTAAAGGATGTCCTTCTTGAGGATTCATCAGTTTGGGGATGCCAGTCATGTAATAGGTGCGTTGAGATATGCCCTATGGATGTAAAGCCATATGAGGTTATACAAGCAGTAAGAAGGGCAGCAGTTCGTGTGGAGTCTTGTCCTGCAAATACATATGAGGGTTTACGCAATCTATACAAAAACGGACATGCGGTATTCCCAAAAGGTTTTGAAGAAAGAAGAAAAAAGGTTGGGCTTCCTGAAAAACCACCAACATTGGTTAGTCATGAAGAATTAAGAAAGAAATTTCAGGAAGTATTAAAACAAACATCTCTGGCTGATGTAGCGCCGTTTAAGCTTGATTAGGAGGAGGCACATATGAAACAGGTAGGATTATTCTTAGGATGTAACATCCCTTTTAATAGACCTGATATAGAGTATTCTGCAAGGTATATTCTAAAAGAACTGGGTGTTGATGCTGTTGACCTTGAGGGTGCATCATGTTGTCCTGCATTTGGTACGATGCCATCACTTGATATTGAAGGGTGGGCTGCTGCATCGGCATGGAATTTGGTCCTTGCAGATGAGAAAGGAATTGACTTGGTAACCGGATGCGGCTCTTGTTATGGTTCATTAAATGAGGCTAAACATCACATGGAGAGCCATCCAGAATTAAAAGAAAAGGTCAACCAGATTTATGCAAAGGTTGGCAAAGAATACAAGGGCACCGCAAAGATCTCAAACTTCATTAATTTCTTATATGAAAGTGTGGGATTAGAAAATATTAAAGCGAAGGTAAAAAACAACCTCAATGGTCTAAAATGTGCTGTCCAGACAGGGTGTCATAACCTTTGGCCAAGTAGGGCTTATCCATCCAATGAAGATAATACCTTTTATCCAAAAAGGATGAGAGAAATCTGTGAGGCATTAGGTGGTGCTGCACCTCATTACAGCGCAATCACTGACTGTTGTGGAATGGGTGCTTTAAGGTCAAATGCATCTGACAAATCGCTTGCTTTGTTTAAGAAAAAATTGGATGTGATCAAAGAGGAATTAGACCCAGATATCTGTGTAATTGGTTGCAGTTCTTGCTTACTACAGTTTGATGGCGGGCAAGCACTACTTGCAGAGCAAAAGAAACTAAATTATCAGATACCTGCTCTTCATCTTGTCCAGCTTACTGCACTTGCATTGGGTGCAGATGTTGACAAGGTAGCAGCGTTTGCTAAGATACCGTTAAATGGAGTAATTAATAAGATAAAAGGAGGGAATTAGTATGGCTCAGTGGGAACCAAGGATAATCGTTATAGCTTGTCACTGGTGTACATATCAAGGTGCTGACCTTGCTGGAAGTTTAAGATATTCCTACCCACCTACAGTGCACATTGTAAGGGTTCCATGCAGTGGTAGGGTAGAACCCGAGTTCATTGCAGAGGCTCTCAAAAAAGGTGCTGATGGCGTTTATGTGGGTGGTTGACACCCCGGTGAATGTCATTACCGGTCAGGTAATTACAAGGCAATGAGAAGGGTGAATCTTTTAAAGAGGGTTCTTGTAGATTTAGGATTGGAGGATGAAAGGGTAAAACTTGGATGGATATCTGGTAGCGAAGGTAAGAAGTTCGCTGAAGAGATGACCGCTTTTGATGCAAAGATTAGAGAACTCGGACCAAATCCGTTGAAAGGAGGGGCAAATGTCTAAACCTAAGCTTGCATACTATCTCGCAGGTGGATGCGGGGGATGTGATATAGCAGTTGTTGACTTATCAGAAACACTTGTAGATGTTGCCCTTGCGGTAGATATAGTATTTTGGGCTCCAACGGTAGCTGATGCTAAATACAAAGACCTTGAGGCAATGCCAGATGGTTCAATTGATGTGGGCTTAATCTCAGGCAATATCAGAAACTCGGAGCATGAGCATATTGCAAAGGTATTAAGGAAGAAGTGTAAGGTTTTAATAGCCTTTGGTATTTGTGCTGCAACTGGTGGTATTAAAGGACTTGTGAATCTTTATACCACAGAACAATTATTAGACAAGGCGTATATCAACACAATGAGCACAGACAATCCTGATAAGGTTATCCCTCAAACCTCTTTTGTGCTTGATGGTAAATATGATTTGACATTGCCAACTCTTATGGATGCACGGACTCTTGATCAGGTTGTTCCAGTAGAATACTACATCGGTGGATGCCCTCCTCATTATGACCATGTAAAGGCTGCCTTCACAGCATTACTTTCTGGTCAGCTTCCACCTCCTGGTTCATGGATAACTATGGGCAAGGCACTTTGTGAGGTTTGTGGTAGAAATCCAGTGCTACAAGGCAAACCCAAAAAATTGGCTACAACTGTCAAGAGAACTATTGAAGGAACACCCACAGAAGGAGCATGTTTGCTTGAAGAAGGGTATCTATGTCTCGGACCAATCACACAGGGTGACTGTGGTGTAAAGTGTCCAAATGCAAACATCCCTTGTAGAGGATGTGGTGGCCCAATACCGGGTGTCAAGGACTTCGGTTTGAGGGCAATTAGTGCGGTTGCAAGTATGATTGAGGATGAGAAACTCATTGACCAGATACCTGATCCAGTCCACAACTTCTATAGGTATAATCTACCCGGCTCAACGCTTGGGAAGAAGGTAAAAAGATGATTTTTCTGATAAAAGAAATCCATAAGGAGGAAAGGTAATGAAGACCATAGAGATTAATCCTATGACCAGGCTTGAAGGCCATGGTAAGATTAAGATATTTCTTGATGAAAACGGGAATGTAGAAAACGCCTTTATGCAGGTGGTGGAGTTTATGGGGTATGAAAAGTTCCTCAAGGGGATGCCCATTGAGGAAGTACCCCGTACGGTTTGCACCATCTGCGGCGTCTGAAGGGGTGTGCACTTTACAGCCTCGGCGAAGGCTGCAGATGCTGTTTACGGGCTTGAACCAACACCTACAGCAAAGAAGATTAGAGAATTGTTTTACAATGCTCATTATGTAGAGGACCATACTGGAATCCTCTATGCTTTAGGTTTTCCAGATTTTGTATGTGGTCCTACTGCGTCACCTGCAGAAAGAAACCTCGTAGGATTGGTTTTAAAGGTGGGAGCAGATGTAGGCAAGTTGGTTCTCAGAAAGAGACAATCTGCTGTAAAAATATTTGAGATGACATCTGGAAGACCAAGTCATCCAATTGCAGCACTACCGGGTGGTTGGTCAAAGACAATCTCAGAAAAAGAAAGGCAGGAGATACTAAAACTTGCTGATGATTGTGTAGAACTTGCAAAACTCACACTTGATGTCTTTGATAAGGTAGTATTGCAAAACAAGGATTATATGGCACTTGTTACAGGTGATGTTTATAAGGTTGTGACAAACTACATCGGTACCGTTGATGCAAATGATAAGATAACCTATTATGATGGCACACAAAAGATAGTTGATACAAAAGGAAAGGAGATCGGAAGGTTTAAAGGCAAGGAATATCTTGACTACATCGCTGAAAGACCTCTACCATGGAGCTATCAAAAGGCACCATATCTTAAGAAATTGGGATGGAAAGGTTTGGATGATGGTGAGGATACGAGCATTTACAGCGTAGGACCGCTTGCAAGATTTAATGTTTCAAGTGGTTTTGATACACCGCTCGCACAAGCAGCATACGAACAGATGCTTGCTGCCTTTGGTGGTAAGCCAGTGCATAACACACTTGCATACCATTGGATGAGGGCTATAGAGCTCATGAACGCAGCAGAAAATGTCAAGAAGATTGCCTCTGATGAAAGCATTACTGATACAAATGTTCGTCAAGAGATTGGCACACCTGTTGGAGAAGGTGTAGGAATAGTAGAGGCAGCAAGAGGCACACTTATACACCACTATAAGACCGATGAAAAGGGTTTTGTAACAGATGCAAACCTTATTGTTGCAACCACACACAACAAAGGGCCAATGAATGTAGCAGTCAAAAGGGCAGCACAACACTTCATTAAAAATGGAAAGGTTGATGATGGTATCCTCAATTTAGTAGAGATTTCATATCGTCCATATGATTTGTGTTTTGCTTGTTCAACACATACCCTTCCCGGTTCAATACCAGTAAGGATAGACATAATAGACCACAATGGTGAACTGGTAAAGAGCCTCAGAAACTACGAATTTGCCTAATCATTCTTATAAGGTGGAGGTAGGTATCTACCTCCACCCCACTCAAAAAATAACTAAATTTCAAAATGAGGTATTATGAAAACAATACTCGTAGGTATTGGCAATCCTAATTTTACTGATGATGGTGTTGGATTAAAGATTGCTGAGATGTTTGAAAACATGGTTGATACTGCCTTTCTGATGAACACCGATTTTAAAGTGCTTGATACAATATTAGGTTACGACAGGGCAGTAATTGTAGATGGGGTAAAATCAGGTGCAGAACCCGGCAGTATTGTTGAACTTGACCCAGATAAGACCTTTTCAAATGTATATGCCAGTGGGACTCACAACATAACCTTGTTTGAGATAATCAGATTGGGTAGAACACTTTTTCCTGATGAGATGCCAAAGGAGATAAAGATTATTGGTATTGAGGTTGAAGATGTCTTAACTTTAAATAGGGAATGCACTGAAAGGGTAAAATCAGCCATACCAGAGGCAGTAAAGATAATAAGGGATTATTTAGGGATGAGTTAGTTTTAAGAACAGATATGAGATTATAAATGCTAACGAAGGACTTACGATAAAGTTTATTCCAATCTTTAGTATCAGATTCAATTTAACAGTTTTGATCCCCTTATTAAGCCCAACACCAATTATGCCGCCGATTATTGAATAAGTAGTTGATACAGGCATCCCTAAAATCGTAAATAGTAAGACACATCCACCTGCACCAAGTTGGGCTGCAAAACCAGAATAGGGGTCTAATACAGTAATACCTTTACCAACTGTTTCAATGACCCTATGGCTTAATAGGTATGCCCCTAAAAAGACCATGATTGACGCAGATAGAAATATTAAGGTCTTATCTATTTCAATCCCTGAGTGCATGAGAGGACCAAGAACAGTCGCAAGCTCATTCGCACCTGTGTTGTAAGATATTAACCCAGCACTTATAAGAAGGGCTGTTCTTAAGAATCTCTCAATGAAAAATGTAGGCAGTTTTGATATCGTTTTCTCAAGTGCCTTAAATATTAGAAAAGAAAATCCTATGGCTGCAATAGGTGATACAATCCATGAGATAACGATCTTTATAATCTCAGTAGTGTTGATATACACATCATTTGCAAAGCCAGCACCAATTAAACTACCTATTATGACCTGATGTGTTGAAAGTGGTAGTTTACGCCAGTTTGAAAATACTATCAAAAAAGATGCAACACAGAGTGAAATGGTAAGTATTGAGGTATTTACATCAACGAGGTTTTTACCAACGGTTTTCATGACCTTACTTCCTTGAAGAAAGATACCCAAAAGGACAAGGATACCAAAGAGTATGAATGCCTTTTTGATTTTCAACAAGCCAGCCCCAATACAAACACCAAATGCGTTTGAAGCATCGTTTGAGCCAATCCCAAAGGCAATACAAAGGCTTGCTATAATTGCGATTTCAAACATGAGGGCTCATAATAATTATTTTAAGCTTATTTCAATTATATAGAGGTAGTCACTTGCATCTTCTATTAAATCACTTATTCTGGTGATGCTTTCTACAAAGTCAGAAACGATTTTACCTTCCCAGAAGTTCTTAACATCTATTCTTATAAGTTTGTCAATTAATTCAAACTTAATATCATCTACCTGTTTTTCGCATAGTCTTATGGCAAGATTTTTCTCCTTGATATTACCCTTTCCATGTAAGGTTTCAAAGGCTATTTGCAGTAATTCGCACATCTCAGCATTGATGGATGCAATCTTTAAACATTCATGCTCAATGGTTTTAAAGATACTTTTATCAATTTGTCTAAACAAAAGGGCAGCATCTTCAAGTGTATCAAAGGTCTCATCAACCATCTCAACAAATCTACACAGATTAGGTCTCACATATGGAAGAAAAGCACCTTCATGTATTGTTGAAATGATGTCCCTTCTAATTGTATCTGCATCCCTTTCCAACTCAATCACACAACTTGCCTTTTCTGGTTCAAGTTTGTTTAAAGCATCTTTGAAGCAATTTGATGCAGAGCAAAGTAGATTTATATGTGATTTAATGTTTTTAATGACAATGTTTTCTGATTTACCAAAGGATAAGATCTTATCAAACATATCATGTTCTCCTTGCCCTTTCAATTAATGCGCCTGCCATTATATCAAGGAGTGATACAACGCCTATAACATCTTTACCTTCAAGCACAAACACCCTCGCTATATTGAATTTTTCCATCATTGATATAAGATGTCCCACTTCAGTGTCCTTATCTACAGTAATCACTGGTTTAGATGCTATCTCTTCAATCTTTATCTTATGGATGTCAAGATTATTTTTTATCACCTTAAAGACAATATCCCTCACTGTAACAATTCCATATACATCATTTTCATCTCTTGGTAAAACGACTAAAGACCTCAATCTTTTATCAACTAATCTCTCAATAGCATCATAGACAGTTGCGTCCATCTTGATTGTCTCAATCTTTGTGTTCATTATTTCTCTCACCTTGGTTCCCATAATTAAACCCTCCTTCTTTAATAATTTATTTTTGTTGTAAAATACAGTCTGTTTCTACAAACATTGCCAACAGTATACCCCATAAAATTGGGATTTTTCTAACTGTTGTCAAGATAATAAAAATCTTATTGGAAGTGTTTTTGTGAGACTATTAGTCATAGAAGACGACAAAAAGATTGCCTCCTTGATAATGAAAGGCTTTAAACAGGCAGGCTTTGCTGTGGATTTAGCCACTGATGGTGAGACAGGGCTTGACCTTGCTCTTACAGAGCCATACGATGTCTGCATTGTTGACATTATGCTACCAAAGATTGACGGATTAAGCATCATTCAGCAGATGAGACAAAGTGGCAAAAACACACCTGTAATTATCCTAAGCGCCAAGCACTCTGTAGATGACCGAGTAAAAGGCTTACACATTGGCAGCGATGATTATCTCACTAAACCCTTTTCATTTACAGAACTCCTTGCCCGTGTGCAGGCACTATTAAGAAGGGCTACAAAGACCCCTGAGACAACAAAGATAACAGTTGATGACCTAACCATTGACCTCCTTACCCGAGAGGTTTATTGGAAGGATAGCAAGATTGACCTTCAGCCCCGAGAGTTTTCCCTACTTGAATACCTGATGCGTAACAGTGGCAGGGTGCTTTCTAAGACAATGATTATGGAGCATGTGTGGGATTACTCCTTTGACCCACAGACAAATGTGGTGGATGTGCTTGTATGCAGGTTGCGTAAGAAATTAGAAGAAGCCTCTGACAAGCAGATTATACACACCATCAGAGGCGTTGGCTATGTCCTTAAGCCTGATAAATAAGTTAAAAAGAAACCTTAGCCTTCATCTCACACTCTGGTATGTAGTAGTCTCCTTTGCCTCTTATATTGTCATCTTCAGCCTCGCCTACTACAGCCTGTCTGCATCTTTAGAAAAAGAAGACAAAAGAGAGATTGAACTCAAATTCCAAAAATACAATGATGCTTATAAAGACGACGAATTATCAAGTTTGCAAGAACTGATTGACACAGAAAGGGTTGCTGACAAACCCTTTATCTATTTTGTCAGGATAGCGGATAGCCAAAACACAACCCTTTTATTAAATCTTCCTGATGAGTGGCGTGTATTAGACACATCAACTATTGCCAATATTTCTATCAACACAAAACCCCAAAAGATTACGCTTAAGTCCTTAGATAAGGTCTCAATCTTTGAGGTTACCACCTTCACCCTACCTGATGGGAATTTCCTTCAAATAGGCAAAGACATCTCTCAAAGGGAGGCATTGCTTGGTATGTTTAGCAATGTCTTTATTGCTGTGTCAATTATTGCAATTGTTATTAGTCTATTGGTTGGCTATCTGCTTACTTTTAGGGCGGTAAAGCCTATTAGACATCTTACAAACACTGTGCAGACAATCGTCAATACTGCAGACACATCAGCAAGGGTGCCACATTCACAAACAGAGGACGAGATTGGCAAGTTGATAGCACTTTTTAACACCATGCTTGAAAGAATAGAAAACCTCATAACAGTGATGAAGGATTCACTTGACATGGTAGCACATGACTTAAGGACACCATTGACAAGGTTAAGAGGCATTGCAGAAAATGCCCTATTGTCAAGACAAGACATTGACTCCTACAAAGAGGCACTTTCTGATTGTCTTGAGGAGTCTGAGAGGGTTTTAAGGATGTTAAACACCTTAATGGACATATCAGAGGCAAAGGCAGGCACACTTACACTTAAAAAAGAGGCAACAGACATAGTCAGACTCGTGCATGAGACTGTGGATGTTTATCACTTTGTGGCTGAGCAAAAGGGAGTGAGACTGAGTTTTGAGGCAGAGATTAAGGATGCAGTTTTATCAGTTGACCAAAGCAGGATGCGACAAGTAATAGGTAATATCCTTGACAATGCGATTAAATACACAAATAGCGGTGGCAGTGTGGTGGTGAAGGTTTTTAGTAAAGGGCAAGACGAGGTTGTCATTGAAGTAACTGACACTGG